>JANJTY010000534.1 GCA_024710865.1 Lysobacteraceae bacterium
GGGGGGAGGCGCACGCCCCCCCACCCTTCTCGTCTGTGTCCTGACCATCGCCGCCGCCCGCGCGGAGGATGCAGTGCTGGCGCGCTTCGACGGCGGCGTGGTGCGCGCCTCCGACCTGGCGCGCGAGGCCCGCTTCGCGCCGCGCGACGAGCTGCAGTACCGCGACGCGGTCGGACACGACGCCGCCCGCCGCACGCGCGACTGGGCGCGGCGCGAGGCCCTGCGCCGCATCGCCCTGCGTGAGGCCGAGGCCGCCGGACTGATGGCCGACGCGGAACTTCGGGCGCGTGCGCGCCGGGCCGGGCGCGAGTGGCTGCTGGCGCGACGCGAGGCCGATTGCCACGGCCAGGCCCTGCCGCCGGTGGACGCGGCGGCGCTGCGCGCCGAGGTCGAGGCCAGCCTGCCGGTGCTGCCGCGGCGCCTGCGCCTGTCGCACCTTTTCCTGCGCGCGCAGGGCGCGGCCGAACGCGCGCAGGCCGAGACCCGCCTGCGCGCGATCGTGGCCGAGGCCCCCGACCTCGACCGCTTCCGCGCCCTGGCGCGCGCGCAGTCGGAGTCCGAGAGCGCGGCCAAGGGCGGTGCCATCGGCGTGGTCTGGCCCGGCTTCCTCGACCCCGAGGCCGAGCGTGCCCTGGCGGCGGCGGGTCCAGGCCTGTGGCCGCAGCCGGTCGCCCTGCGCGGCGGGGTGCATCTGTTCTTCGTGGAGCAGGTGCTGGAAGCCGGCCCGGCCGACGCCGGCCAGCGCCTGCGGCGGCGCATCGGCGAGGCCGAGGCGCGGCGCCGGGCCGAGTGCCGCGCGCGCGCCCTGGCCGCGGACGCGACGCCGGTCGTGCAGGCAGCCGATGGAACCATCCAGGTCGGTACCTGGCGCCTGCCGCGTGCCGCCGCGCTGGCCGGCCTCGCGCGCAGCGACGAGTCCGAAGCCGCAGCGCTGGCACGCTACGTCGAGTCTGAGCGGCTGTTCCAGCGCGCCCTGGCGGATCCCGCCCTGGCCGCCGACGAGCGCGCCCGCGTGGCCGACCTCGAAGCCGCGGTCTGGCTCGATGCCCTGATCGCGGCGGAGATCGGCCAACGTCTGGGCGCACCGGCCGCAGGCGAGCTGGAGGCCGCCTTCGCGGCGCAGGAGCGGCCGCTGCTGCGCCGCGAGCATCTCGCCTTCACCCGCCTCGAACTCGCCATTCCCGCCAGCGCGGTCGATCCGCTCGCGCTGCGCGAGGCCCTGCTGGCGGGCGCACGGGCCCTGGCCGAGGGCCGCCAGGACTGGGCCGCGCTGCAGGCCGCGCTGCCGGTGCCATCGGTGCGGCAATCCTGGCCGGCGACCGACATCTGGCGCATCGCGGAGGTGTTCGGCCCGCCCACGCTGGAAGCGCTGCGCGCGCTGGAGCCCGGCGCGCTGGCGTCGCCGCTGCGCGAGGAGCGCCGCTTCAGCCTGCTGCGGTTGGACGCGCGCGAAGCGGCGCGGCCGCTCAGCTTCGCCGAGGCCCGGCCGCAGCTGCTGGCGCGCTGGCAGGCGCAGCGCACGCGCAGCCTGCGCGCCGGGATCGCGGCCGAGCTGCTGCGCACGCATGGCTTCGTCTGGCTTGGCGATGCCGACGACGCTGCGAGTACCGAGCCGCAACCCGACCGCGAGACGATGGACGATGCCGAGGCCTGATCGATCCGCGCGGTGCGCCGCGTTCCTGCTCCTGCTTGTCCTGGTCCTGTGCGGCTGCGGCCGCGATCCGCGCCCCAACCTGCTGCTGATCAGCATGGACACCACGCGGGCCGACCACCTCGGCGCCTACGGTCGCAGCGAGGCGCGCACGCCGGCGATCGACGCCCTGGCCGCGCGCGGCTTCCTGTTCCGGCGCCACCTGTCGCCGGCGCCGGTCACCCTGCCGGCGCACAGCAGCCTGTTCACCGGACTGACGCCGCCCGCGCACGGCGCGCGCGACAACGGCAGCTTCGTGCTGCCACCCGAGCAGGTCACCCTGGCCGAAGTGCTGCGTGAGGCCGGCTATCGCACCTCCGCCTTCGTCGGCGCCTTTCCGCTCACCGCGCGCTTCGGCGTCGACCAGGGCTTCGAGCACTTCGACGACCGCCTGGAGCCGGACGCCGCGCGCGGCGGCGAGGGCATGCGCGCGGCCGACAGCCTGTTCTTCGACGAGCGCCCGGCCGAGGCGGTGGTGTCGGCCGCCATCGCCCACCACCGCGAGCGCAGCGCGGGTCCGTTCTTCACCTTCCTGCACTTCTTCGACCCGCACCAGCCGCTGCGTCCGCCACCACCCTACGACGTCGAGTTCCGCAGCCGTCCCTACGACGGCGAGATCGCCTACGTCGACGAACAGATCGGGCGCTTCCTCGCCTTCCTTGAACAGCGCGGCGAGCTCGACAACACCCTGGTCGTGCTGACCGCCGACCACGGCGAGGGCCTGGGCGAGCACGGCGAGCTGACCCACTCCACCCTGCTGCACCAGGCCACCCTGCACGTGCCGCTGGTGCTCGCCGGTCCCGGCATCGCGCCGGGCGAGACCCGGGTCTGGAGCGCCACGGTGGAGGTCTTCGCCACCGTGCTCGATCTGCTCGGCATCGACGCGCCGGCCGCGCGGCAGGACGGCGTGGGCCGCAGCCTGCGCCCGCTGATCGAGAACGCCGGCATCGCGCCGCCGGACTGGGCACCGTTCGAGGCCTATTTCGAGACCATCGCGCCGCGCGCCGTGCAGGGCGCTTCGCAGCTGGCCGCGTGGATGGAAGGCGACGTGCGCTACGTGCACGGGCCGCGGCCCGAGCAGTACGACCTCGACGCCGACCCGCAGGAACTGGACAACCGCCACGCGCGCGAACCGGCGCGCTCGGCCGAGCTGCTCGAAGCCCTCGGCGCCTACCTGGAGACGGCCGAACGGCGCAGCGTCGGCGCCACCGCGCAGCGGCTCGACGCCCAGACCCTGCAGCGCCTGGCCGGGCTGGGCTACATCCAGTTCGACCCGGATGCCCTGGCCGGCCTGGACGACATGCTGGAGGTCGAAGGCCTGACCGACCCCAAGGACGCGGTGGTCGACGTCAGCCTGTACTCGGAGGCGCGCGCCGCGTCCATGGGCGGACACTGGCCGCTCGCCCTCGGGCTCTACCGCGACCTGCTGCGCCGCCTGCCGGACAATCCCAAGGCGCATGCCGACATCGCGATGGTGTACGCCCAGCTGGGCCAGGGCGCGCGCGCGCTGGACCACCTGGAGCTGGCCCAGCGCGCCAACCCGAAGGATCCGCAGCTGCTGCGCCAGCGGGCCTGGCTGCTGGTCGAACTCGGACGCGACCGCGAGGGCCTCGACCTGCTGCTGGCGCAGGATGCCGAGGCGATCGAGGGCGCGGACTGCATCTGGATCGCACTGGCGCACCGTCGCCTGGGCGAGACCGATGCGGCGCGCGACTGGTACGCGCGCTGCCCGTCGCTGTTGCCCGACAATCCCTGGCCGCTGCTGCTGCAGGGCAACTTCCTGGCCTCGGGCGGCGACCTGGACGCGGCCGAAGCCCTCTACCGGGACCTGCTGGTGCGCTACCCCTACTTCTCCCTGGGTGCCTACAACTACGGCGTGCTGCTGGCCGGGAGCGGACGTCCCGAGGCCGCGCGCCGCCTGCTGCAGCGCGCGGCGGCGCTGTCGCCCGGGCATGCCCCGACGCAGGCCGCCCTGGCCCGCCTCGCTGCGGAGCGCGCCCATGAAGGCTGAGGGGCGGTTTGGCGCGGCCCTGCTGCTGGCGCTGCTGGGCGGCTGCGCGGGCGATGGTTTCGGTCCGGACGAGCTGGCACGCTTCGACGGCGGCCGCATCACCCTCGCCGAACTCGACGCGCACGTGCTCGCCCTGGGCGCCAGCGAACGCGGGCGCGGGCCGGTGCAGCCCGGCTTCGACTGGCTCGAGGAGGAGCTCGAGCGGCTGTTCCAGCAGCGTGTGCTGCTGCAGTCCCCCGAACGCGCGGCGCTGGAGCGCGAGCCGGACTTCGAGCGGCGCTGGCGCGCACGCTCGGCACCGCTGCTGGCGCGCGCCTGGCTGCAGGCCAATCCGCCTGCGCCGCTCGACGAGGCCGAGGTGCGCCAGGCCTTCGAGTCGCAGAAGGCGCTGCTGACGCGGCCCGAGCGACGCATGCTCTACAACCTGTTCCT
>JANJTY010000563.1 GCA_024710865.1 Lysobacteraceae bacterium
CAGGGTGGCGCGGATCAGGCCGATGGCGGCGCCGGCCAGCATCTGCGCCTGCAGGTCGGCCTCGGGGCTGCCTTCGAAGCGGCGCCGGAAGGTCTGCGCCATCGCGCTTTCCCAGTCGCGGTCGATCTCATGCTCGCGTGCGACGAGCGCCGGCGAGGCCTGCACCAGGCGGTTCTGCGCCACCATGCGCTCGCGGTTGGCGGCGTATTCGCGTGCCAGCACGTGCGCGATGCGACGCAGGCTGGCGAAGGGGCTTTCGTCCGCTGGCGCGGCCTGCAGTAACGCGCTGAAGGCCTCCAGGCGCTCGGCCCGATGCGGGAAGGCGAGCGACTCCTTGTCCGGGAAGTAGCGGAACAGGGTGCGGCGGCCGACGTCGGCGTCGGCGCAGATCTCGTCGACGGTGGTGGCTTCGAAGCCCTGTCGGTGGAAACGCCGGTTGGCCGCCTGCATCAGCGCGCGGCGGGTGGCGTCCTTCTTGCGTTCGCGCAGGGGCACAGCGGCTGGCAGTGGCGTTTGCATGCGGCGCGGAGTATAAAACGCGCCTGCAAAAGTGACACTCAGTGCCAATTTCCTCGCCAACCTCTCACCCAAACGCGTCGAGCCCGGTCCTGGGCTGGCGTCCGCGCGCCCGCGCGGCGGCCTTCGATCCGGCCGGCATCGCGGCCGCCTGTGCCCTGCCGCGCGAGCCTGTGCACGTCCTTCGCCATCCCAGCGACGGCCGCCTCGGCCTTGGCCTGGGGGATGCGCCCGAGCCACACGTCGACGGCGAGACCTGGCCCGTGGTCGGCAGCCTGCCGCCGCTGTATCCGGAATGGCTGGGCGATCGCGTCTTCTGCGAAGTGCACGGCACACGCTTTGCCTACGTCGGCGGCGCGATGGCGAACGGCATCGCCAGCGTGGCCATGGTCGAGGCCCTGGCGCGCGGCGGCTGCCTGGGTTTCTTCGGTGCGGCCGGGCTGTCGCTGGGGCGCATTGAATCCGCGGTCGATGCGCTGAGCGCTTCGATCGGAAAGGCTGGCCTGCCCTGGGGCGTGAACCTGATCCACAGCCCGAACGAGCCGCGCCACGAGATGGCCGTGGCCGAGCTGCTGCTGGCGCGCGGGGTGCGCTGCGTCGAGGCCTCGGCCTATCTGGCGCTGACGCCGGCGGTGGTGCGCTATGCCTGCTCGGGCCTGGCGCGCGATGCGCAGGGACGCGTGCTGCGGCGCAACCGATTGCTGGCGAAGGTCTCGCGCGGCGAGGTGGCGCGGCAGTTCCTCGAACCCGCGCCGGCGGCGCTGCTGGACGAACTGGTCGCGTCCGGCCAGCTCACGCGCGCGGAGGCCGGGATCGCCGCCGGCATCCCGCTGGCCGAGGACATCACCGCCGAAGCCGATTCCGGCGGCCATACCGACAACCGTCCGCTCACCGCCCTGCTGCCGAGCCTGGCCGCGCTGCGCGACCGCACCGTGCGCGAGCGCGGCTATGCCATGCCGATCCGTCTCGGCGCGGCCGGCGGACTGGGCACGCCGGCCGCGGTCGCCGCTGCCTTCGCCCTGGGCGCCGACTACGTGCAGACCGGCTCGGTCAACCAGGCCTGCGTCGAAAGCGGCCTGCACGCCAGCGCGCGCGCGCTGCTGGCGCAGGCCGACATGGCCGACGTGACCATGGCGCCGGCGGCCGACATGTTCGAGATGGGCGTTGACGTGCAGGTGCTGCAGCGCGGCTCGCTGTTCGCGCCGCGCGCACGCAAGCTCTACGAGCTGTACCGCGCCCACCCCTCGCTCGAAGCCATTCCCGCGACCGAGCGCGCGCGGGTCGAACGCGACCTGCTGCGCGCGGACTTCGACGCCGCCTGGGCTTCGACGCGTGCGTTCTGGCTGACGCGCGATCCGGCCGAGGTGGCGCGCGCCGAGGCCGATCCCAAGCACCGCATGGCCCTGGTCTTCCGCAGCTACCTCGGTCTGTCGAGCCGCTGGGCGATTGACGGCGTGGCCGAGCGCAGCGCCGACTACCAGATCTGGTGCGGCCCGGCCATGGGCGCCTTCAACGCCTGGGTGCGCGGCAGCGTCCTGGAGTCGCCCCAGCGCCGCGAGGTGCTGCAGGTGGCGCGCAACCTGCTCGAAGGCGCCGCCGCGATCACGCGCGCCCAGCAGCTGCGCAGCTACGGACTGCCGGTGCCGGCGCAGGCCTTCGATTTCCGGCCGCGGGTGTTGGGCTAGCGGTTCGTCGGTTTCAGAGCGCGAAGCATCTGCCACGGATTTGCACGGATGAACACCGATAAGAGCACGTAGCAGATATCAATCCGGCCCCATCCGGTTTTCCCGTTTTCCTTCGTGGCAAGACAGAAACCCCGGATGCGCGCAGCACTCTCGCCCAGACCGAGGAATAGAGAGCATTGTCCACGGATCCGCAGGGACACACCGGATCGAAACCAGCACCCAATTCGGATCCTGCTCTTGTCCGTGTTTTTCCGTGTTCATCCGTGGCAAAGAACCAGCCTCTTCGATCCAAATCGATGACCCGCGAATGGTAGCCTCCATGCCCCAGCACCACCCCATCGCCATCGTCGGCGTCAGCGCACTCTTCCCCGGATCGACCGATGCCGCCGGCTTCTGGCGCGACATCCTGGCCGGGCGCGATCTGATCGGCGACGTGCCGGCCACGCACTGGCGCATCGAGGACTATTACGACCCCGACCCGTCGGCGCCGGACAAGACCTACGCCAAGCGGGGCGGCTTCCTCTCGCCGGTGGATTTCGACGCACTCGGCTTCGGCCTGCCGCCCAGCATCCTGCCGGCCACCGACACCTCGCAGCTGCTCGCCCTGATCGTGGCGCAGCAGGTGCTCAGCGACGCCGCGCGCGCGCGTGGACAGCATCGACCGCTCGCGCATCTCGGTGATCCTCGGGGTGACCTCGGCGCAGGAGCTGCTGTTCTCGATGGTCTCGCGCCTGCAGCGCCCAGTCTGGGAACGTGCCCTGCGCGAGGCCGGCATTCCCGAAGCCACGGTGCGCGAGGCCTGCGAGCGCATCGCCGCGGGCTACGTGCCCTGGCAGGAGGCGAGCTTCCCCGGCCTGCTCGGCAACGTGGTGGCCGGGCGCATCGCCAACCGGCTGGACCTGGGCGGCACCAACTGCGTGACCGACGCCGCCTGCGCCTCGAGCTTCAGCGCCATCGCGATGGCGGTGAACGAGCTGCAGCTCGGGCACAGCGACCTGGTGATCTCGGGCGGCGTGGACACGCTCAACGACATCTTCATGTACCTGTGCTTCTCCAAGACGCCGGCGCTCTCGCCCTCGGGCGACTGCCGGCCCTTCAGCGACCAGGCCGACGGCACCCTGCTGGGCGAAGGCCTCGGCATGGTCGCGCTCAAGCGCCTGGCCGATGCCGAGCGCGACGGCGACCGCATCTACGCGGTGCTCAAAGGCCTGGGCACCTCGTCGGATGGACGCTCGAAGTCGGTCTATGCGCCGGTTTCGGAAGGCCAGGCCAAGGCCCTGCGCCGTGCCTACGATCAGGCCGGCTACGGGCCGGAGACGGTGGAGCTGATGGAGGCGCACGGCACCGGCACCAAGGCCGGCGATGTGGCCGAGTTCGAGGGGCTGCGGCTGGTGTTCGATGCCGAGGCACCGGCGCGGCGGCCGTGGTGCGCGCTGGGCTCGGTCAAGAGCCAGATCGGCCACACCAAGGCCGCGGCCGGCGCGGCGGGACTGTTCAAGGCGGTGATGGCCCTGCACCACCGCGTGCTGCCGCCGACGATCAAGGTCGAGGCGCCGAATCCGAAGCTGCGCATCGAGGACAGCCCCTTCTACCTCAACACCCAGGCGCGGCCCTGGGTGCGCGGCGGCGATCATCCGCGCCGCGCCTCGGTCAGCGCCTTCGGCTTCGGCGGCTCCAACTACCACCTCACGCTGGAGGAATACCGCGGCGCCGGGCAGCGCGCCGAGCGGCTGCCCACCCACCCGGTCGATCTGGTCCTGCTGCATGCCGACAGCCCGGCCGCACTGGCCGCGAAAGCCGAGGCGCTGCTGGCCGATGCGCGTCCGCTGGCCTGGCTGGCGAGCGAGAGCCGGCGCGACTGGAACCCGTCAGCGCCGCATCGCCTGGCGCTGCTCGCGGGCGATCGCGAAACGCTGGCGACGCGGCTGCGCGCCGCGCTGGCGCGCATCACCAGCGCGCCGGAGACCGACTTCAACCTGCCCGACGGCAGCAGCTACGGACACGGCGAGCACGCGGGCCGCATCGGCGTGCTGTTCCCCGGCCAGGGCAGCCAGTACCTCGGCATGGGCGGCGATCTCGCCCAGCAGTTCAGCAGCGCGCAGGCGGTGTGGGATGCGAGCGCGGCGCACGCGTTCGACGGCGAGCCGGTGCACGCGCGCGTGTTCCCGCGCCCGGTCTTCGACGCGGCCAGCCGCGAGGCGCATGCGCGCGCGCTGACCGCGACCGAATGGGCCCAGCCGGCCCTGGGCATCTGCGCCACGGCGCAGTGGGCGGTGCTGCGCGAACTGGGCGTCGATGCCGACGCCTTCGCCGGGCACAGCTTCGGCGAGGTGATGGCGCTGCACGCGGCCGGCGCCTTCGAGTTCGACACCGCCCTGCGCATCGCGCGACGGCGCGGCGAGCTGATGCGCGACGCCAGCGCGCTGCCCGGCGCGATGCTGGCGCTGCCGCTGTCGATCGAGGTCGCGCGCGAGCGCCTCGTCGCGCATCCGCAGGTGGTGGTGGCCAACCACAACGCGCCGCAGCAGGTGGTGGTCTCGGGGCCTGCCGCTGCGATCGAGGCGCTGGAAACCGACCTGGCTGCGCGCTCGATCACGGCGCATCGACTGCCGGTGGCCACGGCCTTCCACTCGCCGCTGGTCGCGCCGGCGGCGCACGGCCTGGCCGAAGCACTCGATGCGATCGACCTGCGGCCGCTGGAACGGCCGGTCTACGCCAACACCACGGCAGCGCCCTACCCGTCCGACGCCGGCGCGATCCGCGCCCAGCTCGCGAGCCAGCTGGCGCAGCCGGTGCGCTTCGTCGAGCTGGTCGAAACGATGTACGCCGACGGCATCCGCAGCTTCCTCGAGGTCGGTGCGGGCAACGTGCTCTCGGGCCTGGTGGGGGCGATCCTGGGCGAGCGGCCGCACCGCGTGATCGGCTTCGACCGCAAGGGCCGCAACGGGGTCGAGTCCCTGCTGCAGGGCCTGGCGCGACTGGCCGCCGCCGGCGTGCCCTTCGAGCCCGCGCGGCTCTTCGCCGACGTGCGATTGCCGGCCATCCCGGCCAAGCCAAAGCTCGCGGTGCCGATCTGCGGCAGCAACCTCGGCAAGCCCTACCCGCCCGCGCGGCCCGACGACTGGCCGGCGCCGAATCCGGAGCCGCTGGCCGCGGCGCCCCGCTCCCCAACGCCGCTGCCCGCGGGGGAAAGCGGCTTTGGCAGCCGTTCCGCCAACGATGCCGCGGCCGCGACGCACTCCGCAGCGGTCGACTCCCTTTCCCCCGCGAGCTCGGCAAGGAGCTGGGGCGAGGCGGCAGGGCTGCAGCCGAGCCCCGCCTTCGACCACGTCGCCAAGACGATCCAGAACCCCAGCGCCCCACCCGATACCGAGCCCCACACCATGCCCCTCGACCTCAACGCCGCCAGCGCCTGGCTGGCCGTCTTCGCCGAACACCAGCGCCAGACCGCCGAGGCCCAGGCCGCCTTCCAGAAGGCCCTGGCGGAGAGCCACGCGGCCTACCTCAACCTCGCCGGCGCGTCGCTGGCGGGACTGCAGGGATTGATGCAGGGCGGCGCCGCGCCGGGCATGCCGCTGCTTTCCCACGCTGCGACGGCGCAGCCACCCGTCCCCGCCCCTGCGATGCAGGTGATGCCGGCAGCACCGGCCATGCCCGTGCCCAGCGCGCCGATGTCGACTCCGGCAGGCGTCCCGACGCCCGCGCCCGCTCAGCTCAGCGCACCCCTTCCTGCGCCCGCGCCGACTGCAATCCCGCTGTCTACCAACGCCGCCAGGAAGGATGAAGCATCGCCTGTCGCCCGCGGACCCGGCCGGACTGCTCCTGCTCTCACGAATCCCGAATCCCGACCGAGCGAAGCGAAGGCGCAGGCGGCGCAGCCGCCGTTGCCGCGCAGCGGCCGAGCCACGAATCACGCGCTACCAGCGCTGCTGTTGGCGGTGGTGGCGGACAAGACCGGCTACCCGGTTGACATGCTCAACCTCGACATGGACCTCGAAGGCGACCTCGGCGTCGACTCGATAAAGCGCGTCGAGATCCTCGCCGCGGTCGAGTCCCAGGCCCCCAATCTTCCCAAGCCCGACCGCTCCCGCC
>JANJTY010000572.1 GCA_024710865.1 Lysobacteraceae bacterium
CCGCGCCAGCGCCCAGGCCACGTGCTCACGCACCAGCGCCGAGGGGTGCGCTTCGCGCGCGCGCAGGGCTTCGACCACGACCGCCGAGGGCGGCGCATTGCCCAGGGCCACGGCGATGTTGCGCAGCCAGCGCTCCCAGCCGATGCGGCGGATGGCCGAGCCTTCGGTGCTGCGCAGGAAGGTGGTCTCGTCCCATCCGAACAGCTCGACCAGGCTGGCGCGGTCGAGGCCATGGCGGACGCGGAAATCCGGCTCGGCGCTGAGCCGGGCGAACTTGTTCCAGGGGCAGACCAGCTGGCAGTCGTCGCAGCCGTAGATGCGGTTGCCCAGCGCGGCGCGGAACTCGGTCGGGATCGGGCCGTGCAGCTCGATCGTGAGGTAGGAGATGCAGCGCCGCGCGTCGACCCGGTAGGGCGCGACGATGGCCTGGGTCGGGCAGGCCTCCAGGCAGCGGGTGCAGGTGCCGCAGTGGTCGCTCGCCGGTGCGTCGACCGGCAATGGCAGGTCGACATACAGCTCGCCGAGGAAGAACCAGGAGCCGCTGCGCGAATCGATCAGGTTGCTGTGCTTGCCGATCCAGCCCAGGCCGGCATTGCGCGCCAGCGGCTTTTCCAGCACCGGGGCCGAATCGGTGAAGGCGCGGTAGCCGAAGGGTCCGACCTCGGCCTGGATGCGCTCGGCCAGTTTCTGCAGGCGCGCGCGCAGCAGCTTGTGGTAATCGCGCCCCAGGGCGTAGCGCGAGACGTAGGCGGTGTCCGGGGCGTCCAGCACCGCCCACGCGTCGGCCGCCTCGCCAGGCCAGTAGTCCATGCGCGCGGAGATCACGCGCACGGTGCCGGGCTGCAGCTCGGCCGGCCGGCTGCGGCGGGTACCGTGGCGGGCCATGTAGTCCATCTCGCCGTGGCAGCCCGCGGCCAACCAGTCCAGCAGCCAGCGCTCGTCGGCGGCGAGGTCGGTGTCGGCGATGCCAATGGCCTGGAAACCCAGCGCCCGGCCCCAGGCGCGGATGCGGTCGGCGAGGGCGGCGAGCTGGGCGGACTTCATGCTCGTCAGTATAGGCGGGGGGCTGCCGCGCTCAGGCCGGCTCCGTCTCCCGCAGCAGGGTGCGACGCGGCTCGAAGCGGATGCGGAAGGTACTGCCCTGGCCGGGCGTGCTGTCGATCTCCAGGCTCGCCTGGTGCAGGTTGAGCACGTGCTTGACGATCGACAGCCCGAGGCCGGTGCCGCCGCTCTCGCGCGAGCGGCTGGACGAAACCCGGTAGAAGCGCTCAGTGATGCGCGGAATGTGCTGGGCCGGAATGCCGGGGCCGGTGTCGCGCACCGCCAGGCTCAGGCCGCCGTCGGCCTCGCGCGCGAATCGCACGCGGATCTCGCCGCCTTCGGGGGTGTAGCGCACCGCGTTGCTGACCAGGTTGGAAAAGGCGCTGTGCAGTTCCTTGCCCGAGCCGAGCAGGTCGCACTTGGCCTCGTCCTCGAACGCGATCCGGTGCCGGCCCCGGCTCAGCGCGCGGGCTTCGTGCTCGAGCGTGCGCAGCATCGGCGCCATGGCCACGGTCTCCTCGTCCAGGCGCTCCTTGGCCTCCAGGCGCGAGAGGGTGAGCAGGTCTTCCACGATCTGCGCCATGCGCGCCGACTGGCGGCGCATTTCGACGATGCCGGCGGCCAGTTCCGGGAAGTCCTCCGGCTCGATCATGTCGAGGTAGCCATGCACCACGGTCAACGGCGTACGCAGCTCGTGGCTGACGTTGGCGACGAAGTCGCGCCGCATCTGCTCGAGCCGCATCAGCATGCTGATGTCGCGCACCACCAACAGGTACTGCCTGCCGGTGTAGCGGATCAGGCGCAGGCCGAGGCGCAGGCGTTCGTCCGCGGGGCTGGCGACATCGAGCAGGGGCTCGTCGCAGTTCCAGGACTCCAGCCACTCGACCACGCGCGGCGCGCGCAGCAGGTGGCTGAGATGGGCGTCGATGTCTTGCGGATAGCGCAACCCGAGCAGGCGGGTGGCGGCCTCGTTGAACCAGACGATGCGGCGCTCCGGCGCCTCCAGCACGAGGATCGCATCGGGCAGGGCGGCGGCGGCCTCGCGGAAGGCGCGCAGCATCGACACCAGGCGCCGCTTGCGCGTGCGCGCCTCGCGCTGGCGGCGATAGACGAGACCGTACAGTTCAGGCCAGATGCCTTCGCCCGGCAGGGGTTCGACCCGGCGTCGGTCGCGCAGGCGCTGGCTGAGACGGTGCAAACGCCAGAGGATCGAGCCGAGGGCGAGGGCGAGCGCGGCACACAGCGCCGGCCACACGGCATCGAACCAGAGTCCTGCCGCGAGCGCGAGGGCGAGCAGCCCGCCCAGGCGGGCGAGGGAATGGCGCCAGGAACGGCACAGGGCCGGATGCATGGCGCTACGGTAGTCCGGGATCAGACGCTGGTCGAGAAGCGGTAGCCGGCGCCGCGCACCGTCTGCACCATGGGATCGAGCCCGAACGGCTCGAGCGTCTTGCGCAGGCGGCGGATGTGCACGTCGACGGTGCGCTCCTCGACGTAGACGTTGCCGCCCCAGACGTGGTCGAGCAGCTGGCTGCGCGTGTAGACGCGCTCGGCGTGGGTCATGAAGAACAGCAGCAGGCGATACTCGGTCGGGCCGATCGGCACCGGCGCGTCGCCCGCGAACACGCGGTGCGCCGCGCCATCGATGCGCAGACCGCCCAGCGCCACGCTGCCATCGTCGCCGTCGCCGTGCGCGCGCCGCATCACGGCCTTGATCCGCGCCAGCAGCTCGCGGCTGGAGAAGGGCTTGACCACGTAGTCGTCGACCCCGGCCTCCAGGCCCGAGACGCGGTCGTTCTCCTCGCCGCGCGCAGTCAGCATGATGATCGGCACCTCGCGGGTGAGGCCTTCCTTGCGCAGGCGTCGGGCAAGCTCCAGGCCGCTCATGCCGGGCAGCATCCAGTCGAGCAGGATGAGGTCGGGCACCTTGTCCATGATCGCGCTCTGCGCCTCGCGCGCGTCGGCCGCGTGAACCGGCTCGTACTCCGCCTTGCGCAGGGCGAAGGCGACCATGTCGCGGATGGCGGGTTCATCGTCCACGATGAGGATGCGCTTGAGCACGCTTGGCTCCACCTTCGATTCAGGTCGATGCCAGTAGATAACAGAATCGTTACCGTTACGTGACGCTGTCACGCGCGCGCCCTGTCACAAGGCGGGCGCCGAATTTCAACGCAGGGTCGCGTGCGGCAGCAGGCGAGTGTCCGCGCGCTGCAAACGCTCGTCCAGCTCCATGGCGTCCGGCGTCATCGCCGCGATGCGCGCGTCGATGCGGGAGCGCTGGTAGTAGTCGAGGTCGTCGCGCTGCTTGAGCGCCTGCAGTTGGCGCACCGCGTCCGGGGCCCTGCCGCTCAGGAATGCGTATTCGGCGTGGGCCTCGCCGGCCCGCACCAGATCTCCGGCGAGTTCGGAGGCACGTCCGAAACTGCGCTGCAGGGCGGGATCGTTGGCGGCCTCGGCCAGCACCGGACGCAGGACGTCCTGCGCCCGCCGCCCGGACTCCGCCGTGGCCTGCTCCAGCAGGGCTTCGGCGTAGCTGAGCGCCACGGCCCGACTGCGCGGATAGGCAGCAAGCAGGCGCTCGAAGGCGGCCTCCGCTTCGCCCCGGCGCCCAGCACCATGCAGGGACTCGGCCCGTGCCAGCGCCAGCCAAAAGTGGCCTGGGTCGGGCGCCTCTATCGCGTCGAGCCGGGCCAGGGCCTGGCTGTGCTTCCCGACCTGCGCCAGCGCCAGCGCATAGCCGTAGCGCTCGGCATCTCCGGGAGCCGGCTCGCCGCTCTCAAACCGGCGGCGATAGTGGTCTTCCATGGCGGGCGCGGATTCGGCCGAGAGCACGCGCAGGCGCTCGCGCGCCCAGGCGAACAAGGCGCCGTCGGGCGCGGCGGCCGACCGGCCGGTACCAGCCCATTCGCCCGGCAGGAGCGGGTGGCGTGTGGTCTCCGGCGCGGCGAGTCCCAGGCCCAGGTCCGGCGTTGGCACCTGTTGCCGGGCGCGGTCCTTGGCCTCGCTGATGCGCGTGGTGGTGACCGGGTGCGAACGCAGGTACTCGGGCATGCTGACGCCGACGATACGGTTGGCCCGGTGCATGCGGCCGAAGAAGTCCGCCATCGCGAGCGGCTCGTAACCGGCGTCGGACAGGATACGGATACCGACCCGGTCGGCCTCGTGCTCGTTGCTGCGGGTGTGGTTGATCTGCAGCTGCTGCATCAGGCCCATGAAGCCCATGATCGCGGCGCTCGTGGCGTTGCCCGAACTGCTGCTGCCCGAGTTCTGCGCCGCAAGCACGGTACCCAACATGGCGAGCATGAGCGGCAACTGGTCGCGCTGCTGTTTCTCGATCATGCGCGCGATGTGGCGCTGGGTGGTGTGCGCGATCTCGTGCGCCATCACCGCCGCGAGCTCGCTCTCGCTCTCGGCGGTGAGCATCAGGCCGGCATTGATGCTGATGTACGCGCCCGGCCAGGAGGCGGCGTTGATGTCGGTGGTGCGGATGAAGAAGAAGGTGAAATCGTGGATCGGATCGGGATTCTGAGCCACGAGGCGGTGGCCGACCGCATCGAGGAAGCCGACCAGCTGCGGATCCTCCAGCAGGTAGCCGTAGCGGCGCAGTTCGCGGAACACCATGGCCCCGTACTCCGACTCCTCTGCGGCGCTGAACACGGACTCGGCCGAACTGCCGATGCCGGGCAGTTCGCGTCCGTCCTGCGCCGACACCATGCCCGCGGCGGACAGGGCGAGACCGAGGCCGCCGGCAAGGGCAGCGAAGAATCGGCGCGGGCGGATGCAAACGGAGCGTGACATGCGCCGTATCATGCGGGTTCCGCCCGTGGCGCGAGTGAATTCGGTGTAAACCGGAGGTCCGCTTGCGTCCGCGCCCTGCGGCGCCCATATACCGACAGTTCCCGACCGTCCCTCCACCATGCCCACCGTCACCCTGTATACGTCCGCTGTCTGCGGCTACTGCGTCGCCGCCAAGACCTTCCTCAAGAACCGCGGTCTCGACTACGTCGAGGTCCGCGTCGACCTCGACCCCGGCCTCCGGCGCGAGGTGGTCGAGCGCACCGGTCGCACCAGCGTTCCGCAGATCTTCATCGGCGAGACCCATGTCGGCGGCTACGACGACCTGGTCGCGCTGGAGCGCAGCGGCGGCCTGCAGCCCCT
>JANJTY010000574.1 GCA_024710865.1 Lysobacteraceae bacterium
ATCAGGCAGGTTTCCATGCCCGCCTCGCGCGCGGCATCGAGTTCCTCCACCACATCCGAGAGAAACAGGATGTCAGCGGGCGCGAATCCGATCGAGTCGGCGATGCGGCGATAGCTTTCCGCCTCGCGTTTGCCGCCGACCTCGGTATCGAAATGGCCGTCGAACAGGGCGCCGAGGTCGCCGTCGTCGCTGAAACGGAAGAACAGCTTCTGCGCCCCAACCGAGCCGGAGGAATACACGTAGAGCGGGATTCCCGCCGCGTGCCAGCGGCGCAGCGCAGCGGCCGCGTCGGGGTACACGTGCGCGGTGAACTCACCGTGCTCGTAGCCGGCCTTCCAGATCATGCCCTGCAGGGCCTTGAGCGCGGTGTGCTTGCGGTCCTCGTCGATCCACTGCTGCAGGATGTCGACGATGCAGTTGTCCGAGGCGACCCCGCCGATGTCCATCGCTGCGGCATCGAGCCAGCGCCGCACTTCGGGATCGTCGCGACGGGCGCGCACGAAGCCGGGCAGGGCGCGGCGCGCGTAGGGAAACAGCACGTCCTTGACGAAGGAGATGCTGGACGTGGTGCCCTCGATGTCGGTCAGGAGCGCCTTCGCCATCTCAGCCGGCCTGGCCGGGCTCAAAGCGCGGGAAGCGCTGCGCGATGTCGGTGCCGGTGAAGTGGCCGACCCAGCCGTCGGGTTCGGTGAAGAAGCGGATCGCGACGAAGCTGGGCTCGGGGCCCATGTCGAACCAGTGCGTGGTGCGGTCGGGCACGCCGATCAGATCGCCGGCCTCGCAGCGCACCTCGTACACCGCGCCATCGATGTGCAGCGAGAACAGGCCCGAGCCGGCGACGAAGAAGCGCACCTCGTCTTCCTTGTGGTAGTGCTCGTCGAGGAACTTGGCGCGCGCGGCCTCCTTCTGCGGGTTGTCCGGCGCGATGCTGACCACGTCCACGCTGCGGAATCCGTACTCGGCGACCAGGCGGTCGATGTCGGCGCGGTAGGCGGCCATCACCGCCTCGGGCGGATCGCCCGGCCGCACCGGCTGACCGGCTTCCCAGCGCTCGAAGCGCACGCCGATGCGGGCCAGTTCGTTCGAGATGTCGACCAGGTCCTCGGTGGCGAGCAGCGGGCGGGTCGGATCGGTGTCGTTGAAGATGCGCAGGCGGGTCATGCGGTGTCTCCGGGATCAGTGCGCGCCGAGGCGGCGCAGGTCCAGTTCGCAGGCAAGCAGGAACTCGAAGGCTTCGAGGTGGCGACGCGCCTCGGCCATGTCGCGGCCCCAGGCGTAGAGGCCGTGGCCGTCGATCAGGTAGCCCCAGATCGGGCCGGTGTAGAGCAGGCGCTGCACCTTCGCCGCCAGCGCCGGCATGTCCTGGCTGTTCGGGAACACCGGCACGTCCATGGCCATCTCGTGGGTCTCGTTGCCGCGGAAGGCCTTGAGCAGTTCATAGCCTTCCAACCGCACCTTGCCCTCCTTCGCGAACAGGCGCGAGGCCACGGTCTGGGTGTGGGAATGGGTGTGCAGGACGCAGCCGATCGAGGGCGAATGCCGGTAAAGCTGGGTGTGCAGGAGGGTCTCGGCGGACGGCTTCAGCGCAGATCCCACGCCCTGTCCGTCGAGGTCGACCACCATGATGTCCTCGGGGACCAGCCGGCCCTTGTCCTTGCCGGACGAGGTGATGGCGGCGTGGCGCGCGTCGAGGCGGAGCGAAAAGTTGCTGCTGGTCGCCGGGGTCCAGCCGAGTTGGGAGAGCTCGCGCACGTTGGCGACGATCTCGGCGGCGCGATCGGCCAGGGCCGAGGCGGAGTAGGGCAGGGCAGTATCCATGGGTGGCAGAGTGTAGCCGAGCCCGGCTCATCGAACTGCGAAGCGCTTGATCGCAGTCAACCGCGCGTTCACCGCCTCGGCGTAAACTCGCGCCGGTATTCCCAGCCAGACCCAGGAGAGGTCCAGCCATGAACGAGACGTCGCATCCCCGCCGCCGCTTCCTGATCAATGCCGTGCTCGCCAGCGCCGCGCTGCCGCTGGCCGTGCGTGCCCTGTCGGGCGAGGCGCGCGCCGCCGATCTGCCCAAGCTGCCGCTCGACAACGCCCAGGCCAAGGCGCTGAACTACGTCGAGACCACCGAGGGCCTCACCCACGCCTCCTACAAGGCGGGCAGCCTCTGCAGCAACTGCCAGTTCTACCAGGGCGCCGCCACCGACGAGTGGGCCGGCTGCACGCTCTTCCCGGGCTACAACGTGGCCGGCAAGGGCTGGTGTTCGGCCTGGGCCAAGAAGGCCGGCTGATCGCCTGCACCGTGATGTTCCGGGGCCCTGCCGCTCGCGCGGCGGGGCCTCTTCGTTTGCGTCGGATGCGGGAAGGCGCGACAGGCGTGGCGCGGGCTCCTAGAATTGGCCACTGTTCGTAGTTCCGGGTGCATCGGTGCCGTCCGATCCTGTCTTGCTGATCGCGCTGGGCCTGGGGCTCGGCCTGTCGATCGCCTTCGTGTTCATCGCGCTCTGGCTGCCGGGGCGAAGCGCGCGTGCCCGAGCCGAGGGCCGCGCCGAACGCGATGCCGAAGTCGCCGGACTCGGACATGATCTCAACGCGCTGGAGCAGCGCTATGGCGAACTGCACGAACGCCACGCCGCGGCCGAGCGCGAGCTGGCCGGCCTGCGCCAGGAGGCCTCGCGCCTCGGTGCCGAGCGCGCGGCGCTGGCGGACCGCAGCGGCTCGCTGGCCGAGGAGCGCGATCGCCTGCGCGAGGACGTGCGCGACCTGCGCGCGCGGCTGCTCACGCAGGGCGAAACCAACGCCGGACTGCAGGCCCAGCTGCGCGAACAGGCGCGCGCAGCGGACGAGAAGCTGGCCCTGCTGGGCGAGGCCGAGGCCCGCCTTCGCGAGGCCTTCCAGAACCTGGCCCAGCGCATCCTCGACGAGCGCGCGCAGCGCTTCGGCGAACAGAGCCGCGTGCAGATCGGCGGCCTGATCGATCCGCTGCGCGAGCAGCTCAAGGCTTTCGCCGACACCGTGAAGCAGACCCACGACGCGGGCCAGCGCGAGCGCGTGGTGCTGGGCGAGCAGATCGAGGCGCTCAAGCGCCTGAACCAGCAGATCAGCGAGGACGCCATCAACCTCACCCGCGCGCTCAAGGGCGACAGCCAGACCCAGGGCGCCTGGGGCGAGCTGGTGCTGGAGCGCGTGCTGGAAGCCTCGGGCCTGCAGGCCGGGCGGGAGTACGAGCTGCAGACCGCCTTCAAGGACGAGGACGGCGGTCGGCCGCGCCCGGACGTGGTGGTGCGCCTGCCCGAGAACCGCGCCCTGGTGATCGATTCGAAGGTGTCGCTGGTGGCGTACGAACGCCTGGTCGCGGCGACCGATGACGTCGGGCAGGGCGCCGCGCTGCGCGAGCTGCTGGTCTCGCTGCGACGCCATATCGATGGCCTGTCGGCGCGGCGCTACGAAGCGCTGCCCGGGCTGGAAAGCCTGGATTTCGTGCTGATGTTCATTCCGGTCGAGGCCGCCTTCATCGAGGCCGTGCGGGCCGATGCGCAGCTCTACCAGTACGCCCTGCAGCGCAACATCTCCCTG
>JANJTY010000579.1 GCA_024710865.1 Lysobacteraceae bacterium
TGTTCGCCGTCCTCGAACTCGTGTTCCTCGTGTGCCGCCAGCGTGATCCCGAGTTCCGCGGCGATCGATTCGGCGAGCGCGCGGCTGCGGTCGAGGCCGAACAGGCAGAGCTTGGAGGGCAGGGCGTCGGTCACGGCAGAGGCTTCGATCCGGGCGTTGCAGTATCCGGCGCCCGGCCGCCGGCGCAAGCTCCCCGCACGCGGGGCAGGATTGACCGGCGTCAACGCGCGCGGCCACGACGGCGCCAGACTGTGCCCGAGCGCAAACGCGGCCATCCCGGCCGGATGATTCCGCAACCCTGCCGCGGCAGACGCTGCGGGTGCGGCGCGTCCGTCCCGACGCGGCCGGCGAGGGCCTTCGGACTGTGGAGGGCACATGAGTTCCCCTGCCCAGGCAACGCGATTGGCGGCTGTGGCGCTGCTGCTTGCAGCCTGCGCCTCGCCCGGCGAGCGGCACCGCGAACGCATCCTGCAGCAGGAGGCGGCCGGGGCGATCCTGTGCGGCATCATCGGCGGCGTGATCGGACACCAGTTCGGCGACGGTCGCGGACAGACCGCGATGACGGTGCTCGGCGCCGCCACCGGCGCCCTGATCGGCGGCAGCCTGGCGCGCGAGCGCGCGATCTCGCGCCACGAGCGCGAGGCGGCCTACCGCGCCTTCTAGAGCGCCCCGAGCGGACACGTCGTGCCGTGGCGCGACCCGGACGGCCACAGCCATGGCAGCTACACGCCCCTGCGCACCTGGCGCAGCCGCGACGGACGCTACTGCCGCGAGTACCAGCAGCGCTTCATCATCGCGGGACGGGAGCAGGTGGCCCATGGCACGGCCTGCCGCCAGCCGGACGGCAGCTGGCGCATCGAAGGAGGCGACTGAGATGAGGATCCTGGTCTGCATCGCCATCATCGCCACGGGCGCGGCCCTGGCGAGCGATCCACCCCGAGCCATGCACGGCGATTTCGATGGCCTGGATCGCGACCGGAACGGGCGGCTCTCCTGGTCCGAGTTCAGCGACCGGGTGATGGACATGTTCTATTTCTCCGACCTCGACAACGACGGTCTGATCGGGAAGGACGAGGCCCCGCCGGGCCTGCAGCGGCATTGGCAGGACTTCCGCCGCGACGGCGACGACCGGGTTGGCTCCGAGGCCTTCGTCGCATTCCATCGTGCCCGGTTCGATCAGGCCGATGCCGATGGCGACGGCCAGCTCTCGCGCGCCGAGGTGGATGGATTGCCGCGCCGGGGCGAGGGCGGCCGTCGCCGCTGAGAACCGGGCTCCCGTCCGGTCATCCGTGCCGCTGAGCGCGTAGCGGCGTACGTCGGCAGCGTGCCTGCCGAGCGCTCCAAGCATGACCCTCGCGGCACCCGCGCGACGCTCGCCGGCGGTATCGCCTGCCGTGCCACGCGCGCGCGTCGAGCGCGTGCCGCAGGGCGGTGCCCGCGGCGCACGCGATCCGTAGCCTGCATTGACCGCGGTCAAAGCGCGCTGCCGGCAGGGCCCTAGAGTGGTTCGGGTCAGGCTTTGCAGGATCGGCGAATCATGCGCCGCCTGCCGGGTCCTGACGCTCCCCCCGCCAAGCCAGGAGTGCGCCATGAGCATGCTTACCCGTTGGAACCCCTTCAAGTCGGGAACCTCGCCGATGCCAGCCCTGCAGGACTTCGACGACCTGTTCCGCAGCCTTGGTTCCCGCGCCCTGATGCGGGACATGGACCTGGCGCCGGACATCCGCATCGACGTCGACGAGGACGACAAGGTCTTCCGCGTCAGCGCGGAGATTCCCGGCGTGGACAAGGACGACATCAGCGTGACCGTGGAGGGCAGCCAGGTCTCGATCAGCGCCGAGGTCAAGCGCGAGAGCTACGGCAAGGACCAGAGCCGCATCCACAGCGAGCGCAGCTTCGGCCGGGCCTTTCGCTCCTTCAGCCTCCCCAGCGAGGTTGAGCAGGAGAAGGTCGAGGCGCGCTACGAGAAGGGCGTGCTGCACCTGACCCTGCCCAAGCGCCCGAACGGCAACGCGCGCCGCATCGCGATCGCGTGAGCGCGCCTGCGCCAGCCCGGGCGCGCGTCGGCCGGGCGGTCGAAATGGCCGGGGCCGGAGCCGCACGCGTGCTCGGGGCAGGCGACCCCGGCTCGATCCGGCGCGCGGGCGGACGTGGATGCAGGGCAGGGCGGGACGCGGCTGTCGCCTCGCCCGTGCGGCGGCTCGCGGTCGGGACCGTCGATTCGATACGCTGTCGTCACAGCCAGTCCGGAGACCCCATGCACGCGTCCCGCCGGTTCCCGTTCCGCGCCGCGCTGGCGCTAGTTGCGTTCGGTCTCGTGGCGCTGTCGGCCCCGGCGCGGGCCGAATCTCCGGCCGTGGAGGAGGCGCTGGCGACCTGCACGCGCTGCCACGACGAGAGCGAGCCGCATCCGGTGCTGTCCATCCTGCACACGCCGCACGCGGTGGTGGCGGATCCGGCCTCGCCCTTTGCCCAGGACGGCTGCGCCAGCTGCCACGGACCGAGCGAGCAGCACCAGCGCCGTGGGCGCGGACCGCGCGCCGCGCCCGACGTCGTGTTCCGCGCCGACGGCCCGACCCCGATCGCGGCGCAGAACGCCGCCTGCCTGGCCTGCCACCAGGGCGATGAACGCCTGCACTGGCAGGGCAGCGCGCATGACCTCGGGGAGGTCGGCTGTGTCGGCTGCCACGACGCGCATGCGATCGAGGACCCCATGCTGGACACGCACACCCAGACCGAGGCCTGCGTCGCGTGCCACAGCACCCAGCGCGCCGAGCTGCTGCGTCCGTCCAGCCATCCGCTGCTGGAAGGGAAGATGGCCTGCAGCGACTGCCACGCTCCGCACGGATCGAGCGGACCGGCGCTGCTGACCCAGCCCACCCTCAACGAGACCTGCTACACCTGCCATGCGGAACTGCGCGGTCCCTTCCTGTGGGAGCACGCGCCGGTGCGCGAGGACTGCAGCCTCTGCCATCGTCCGCACGGTTCGGTGCATCCGGCCCTGCTGCTCAGCCGCGGGCCCTGGCTGTGCCAGCAGTGCCACGACGCCCAGTTCCACCCCAGCACCGCCTACAGCGGAACCGGATTGCCGGGCGAGACGCTGCCGTCCGGCGCGCAGTCCCTGCTGGGCAAGAACTGCATGAACTGCCATTCGCATGTGCACGGCAGCAACCATCCCTCCGGCGCGGGACTGACGCGCTGAGTCGTACGACGCCAACCCGCAGCCGCCATGAACGCACGCCGCAAGAACCGTACGCCGCTCCGTCGGCATCCGATCCACGTCGCGCTCTGCGTTGCCCTGCTGCTGCCGGCGGCGCTGCCGCTGCAGGCGCGTGCGGCTGCATCGGACGCGTCGGGTGAAACCGCAGCCGAGGCGGACGCGCTGCACGCACCCCGCAACTGGGTCGAGATCGGCCTGGTCTGGGTCGACCAGGATTCCTTCCGCTTCGGCCGCTACAGCGGGTTGCACGAGCAGGGCGGCTACGGCGTGCTCGACATCGACTGGTTTCAGCGCGGCGCCTGGAACGACCCCGATGCGTTCTACTGGGGCTTCTCCGCCACCAACCTGGGTCTGGATTCGCGCAGCGCAAGGCTGGAACTCGGCCGCCAGGGCAGCTACCGGGTGCGCCTGGACTACGACCAGACGCCGTCCTTCGGCAGCGACTCGGCCGCCACGGTGTTCTCGGGCGTCGGCGGCAGCCGGCTCGACCTGCCTGCGGACTGGATCGCGGGCGCCAACACGGCGGCGATGTCGCGCCTGCTGCCCAGCCTGGCGCCGGTCGACCTGCAGCTGGAACGGCGCGGCTTCGGCATCGGGATCGAGCGCCGCTTCTCCGAGCGCTGGCGTTTTTCCGGCGATGCCCGCCACGAGCGCAAGGATGGCCTGAAGTCGATCGCGGGCCTGATCGGCAACACCGGCGGCAACCCGCGTGTCGCCATCCTGCCCGAGCCGGTCGACTACGAGACCCGCAGCGTCGCGCTGGCAGCCAGCTACCAGCACCGCACGCTGCAGTTCCAGGCGCGCTGGCATGCCTCCCTGTTCGACAACGCCATCACCGCGCTGACCTGGCAGAACCCGTTCGCCGCCATCAACGGCTGGGACGCCGCGGCCGGCTTTCCGGGCGGGGCAGGGCGCCTGTCGCTGCCGCCCGACAACCGCTTCCACCAGGCCAGCCTCGGCGCCGGCTACGACATCAGCCCGCGCACCCGCCTCAGCGCCGATGTTGCGATGGGGCGCATGCGGCAGAACGCTGCCTTCCTGCCGTACACCGTCAATCCGACCCTGGCCGCCAGCATCACCCAGCCGCTGCCGCGCGACTCGCTCGACGGTCGCATCGACACCACGGTCGCCAACCTGCGCCTCGGCTCGCGTCCGAGTCAGGCGCTGAACTGGGCCCTGGCCTACCGCTTCGACGAGCGCGACAACCGCACCCCGCGCGGCGAGTTCGTCACTATCGGTGGCGACTCGCTGCCGCAGGACGCCGGCCCCGCCAGCAGCCGGCGCCGCTACAACAACCCGGCCAGCTACCGCGAACACCGCCTGCGCGGCGAGGGTGGCTATCGCTTCGGCACCGCCACCCGACTCACCGCGCACGTCGAGCGGCGCGAGATCGACCGCACCTATTCCGAGCGCGCGGAAACGCGCGAGACGACCCTCGGCGCCGGCCTGCGGCACGGCTTCGGCGAACGCCTCACCGCCAGCCTGCGCGCCTCGCGCGCCGAGCGTCGCGGTTCGACCTACATCGGCAACGAGCCCTTCCTCTCCGGTCACGATCCCGGCTACACCGACACCCTCGTGCCGCCCTGGGAGAACGCGCCCGGAATGCGCAGCCCGCACCTCGCGGACCGCCGTCGCGACCGCCTCGGTGCGCAGCTGCAGTTTGCGCCGAGCGAGGCCTGGAACCTCGGCATCGACTACAGCCTGAGCGACGACGACTACACCCGCTCCGAACTCGGCCTGCAGTCGGCCCGCCTGCGCGCGCTCACCCTCGACGCCAGCTGGACGCCGACCGCCCAGACCACCGTGCACGGTTTCTGGACCGGAGAGCGCATGGCCTTCGACCAGCGCGCGGTCGCGCTGCGCGGCGGGGCGCAGCGCCCGGGCGATGCCCAGGACCCCAACCGGCTCTGGTTCGCCGCGCACGACGACGACGTCGACAGCGCCGGCCTCGGCCTGACCTGGCGCAGCGCGGACCGGCGCTGGACGGTGGGCGGCGACCTGGTGCGGTCGCGCAGCCGTGGCGAGGTCGAGGTCACCACCGGTCCGGCCCTGACCTCGGCCCCGTTGCCGCCGCTGCGCACCCGCCTGCGCAGCGCCGACCTGCGCGTCGACTACCGGCTGAGCGAACGCACCCGCCTGCGCGCCCGCCTGATCAACGAGCACTACCGCAGCGACGACTGGGCGCTGGACGGCGTCGAGCCCAACCAGCTCGCCAACGTGATCCTGCTCGGCGAGGACAGCCCCGACTACCGCGTCAACGCGCTGCTGGTGTCGGTGAGCTTCGCCTTCTGAGCGGGTGGCCCGCGCCCGTCGTCGCTGCCGTGGCGAGGCGTCCTCGCGCCGTACGCTCCACTCCGAGCGCCGCGTTCGCCGCACTCGGACCGTATCCGGACGCCCGTTCCGCGCAGCCCCCCTGAGGCATTCAAGCCTCCGGCAGCGCGGCTTCGCGCCAGACCCCGTCGGCTCCGCGCGCGGTCCAGACGCCCTCGATGCGGCCCGCCGCGAGCTTCAGGCCATCGCGCAGGAAGTCGACGGCGAAGCTCGATGTCGCTGCCCCACCGCCGCCCGCGTGCAGCCGCGCCTCGATGCGATCGAACGGCAACCCCTCGCGCAGGTAACGCAGCGCCAGCCGCTGCACGCGGAACTCCCCCAGGCGCTGCCGATAGGCGTGCGGGACGCGCGCCTGCAGGAAGGCGTCGAGCAGATCGCACTGCCAGCCTGCGTAGGCCTGGAACGCCAGATTGCCCACCAGATCCGAGTCGCCCAGGCCCGTTTCAATCGTGCGGACCAACAGGGCGGGGCTTCCGGACGCCGTCAGCGGCGCCACGCCCGCCGTGCCGTCGTCGAGCGAATCCAGCGGCGCGGGCGCCCCGGCAGGCGCGGCATACGTGGCGAGCAGTGCGTCGAGGTACCCGGGCGGTGGCGCCGGCTCGCTCCGTCCGCGCGCAAGGACGCGCACCCAGGTGGTCCGGAGGTGGCCGCGCGCGACTTCGCGCCGATGCGATCCAGTGCCCGAGGTCCAACGATGCGCGATCAGCGAGGTCGCACCGGCCTGCTCGCGGGCCTGCAGCCACGCCTCGGCATCGACCCGTTCGCCGGCCGCGACCGGGGCATCGATGCGAAGGTCGAACTCGTTGGTCACCGCGGCCCAGCGGCCGGAGAGGAAATCCTCGCGCCAGCGTTCGATCACCGGCAGCATGGCGACGTCGCGCAGGCTGCCCATCTGATCGACGAACCAGCTGGGGCGCAATGTACCGCTCGGGTTGGAGGCTTCGCGCAGCCCGATTGGCTGGCGCAGGTGCACACGGCGCGTCCTGCCCGGGCCGGAGTCCTGGATCCCGCCGCTCACAGGGGGTCCGTCCCAGGCGTCGGCGACAGCCTCGGGCAGCGCCGGCCCGGCGCTTTCGCGCACGCCGACCGTTTCCTGGTCGAGTGGCCAGGCGGTGATCGCGACCACGCGTTCCGGGCCGCGACTCAGGCGCAGGGGAAACACGAGGACATCGATCCCGTCGCCACCGCCGGCACGCAGGTGCAGGCCGCCGGTCTCGTCCCATCCCACGACGTCAATGCTGGGTTCGGCCTCCTGCAGGGTCTTGGCGGCCGCCTCGCGCGCAGCCCATAGACGCAGTCCGGCAGCGGATGTCCCCATGCGCGCCTCGATCTGGGCGAAGGCCGCGGTCGCGCGCGTGCCCAGCATGCGCACCCAGGTGTCCCGCGTGTACTGCGCTGGCAGGACCAGGTCGCAGCCCTGCGGCCCCGGTCCGACCGTCGCCAACAGCAGCCCGTCGTCGTGCGACAGCGCGAGTCCGATACCGGTCGCATCGGCCCTGTCCGCGACCAGGGTGGGCGGCCCCGCTTCATGCCAGTCGATGCGGCTCGCGCCATCCACCAGGTCCGAAGCCGCAGCGGCCAGCAGCGGCTCGGCCAGCGCGTGACGCTGTGCCCTCGGCAGCGCGTGCAGACCGCGCCGGTGCATCAGGCGCACACGCGGCGCGCGCAGCCCCAGGGCGCCGGCGCGTCGGTCGAGCTCGCCCTGCAACAGGGCCGTATCGATCGTGTCCGGGTGCCGCAAGGTCGCGGCAGGCGGCCAGTCCGGACGGCGATCGATCACCCGGACCCGATAGCCTTCCAGGCGCTCGACGCAGGTGCCGTCCTGCCACGCATCCACGGCCCCGACCAGGGTCGAGCCATCGCGCCCCTCCAGCCGGCAGGACACGCGGCGCACACCCACGCCCGACGGCGAAGGGCCCCGGAGCAGAAGCCGGTCGATCGCCACCGGCAGCGCGACCTCGGGCGCCACCACCACCTGCAGCACCTGCAGCAGGGCATCGCGCGCGTACGGATCGCCCAGCACCCAGTCCGATGCGTCTTCGTCCCGCGCCGCGCCGACGTCGATCTCGTACTGCGCGCCCTGGTCGTCCAGCGCCTGCAGCGAGCGCACGCGCTGGAAGCGTGGCCCCTGGAACAGCTGCCGGCCGTAGAGGTCTTCGGCCGGATCGATGTCGAGCGCGGGCATTGGCGGCGGCGCCGGCAGGTCCGGAAGCGGCTCATCCGTCAGCCTGAATCGCGCCGAGAAATGGGCTTCGCGAAAGCCGCTCGATCCCGTCGCGATCTCGGCGTCGACGACGTCGGGCGATCCGGCCGCGGTCGGTGCAGCCGCCAGGACGCGGATACGGATCGGCTCGCCCTGCACGGGGTCGACCACGATGGGACGCGTCAGCTGGATGGCCTCGATCGCAAGACCGCCGAAACGGGTCCTGCCGAGCACCGCAAGCACCGCCTGGGCCATGGCTTCGAGCCCGAACACCGTCGGGAAGAGCAGGGATCCGCGGAAGTCGTGGTCACGCAGCCACGGATCGGATTCGGGATGCAGGCGGACTTCGCTGACCAGTTCGACCCCCGGCGTGTACCGCACCCGCGACCCCAGAAAGCGGCCGCGCAGCGCCAGCGGCGCCTCGGAGATGCCCAGCCGGCTCGCGACCAGGACTTCGGGGACGGCAGCACTCGCCCCGGCCCACTGCAGGAAGTGCGCGACGCCGTCCTGCGGCGGAATCGCATCGATGCCGCGCGTCGCGAGGTGGCCCACGCTGCCGAGCCGCACGCCCATTCCGACCTCGGCCCAGATGCTGTAGGCCAGGGCCAGGCTACGGGTCTCGGGCCAGGCGTGGCGCAGGCGGCGCACGCGTTCGGCCAGCGCCGCGTTCGCGAAGGCGTACCAGGCATTCCGCCCCATGCCCTGGAGGCCTATCACCGAGGTGAGGGCGACGATCCAGCGAGGGCGCTGCGACTCCAGCGCCGAGCAGAGCGCTTCGAAGCCGAGCAGCTTCGGCGCGATCTCGGCCAGGGCCTCGGGAGCGGTCACCGCCTGCGCATCGCGCGGAATGTTGATGCCGGCGCCGTGGATCACCCCGACCACCGGCCCCAGGTCGCGACGCACGGCGGCCACGGTGTCGGCCAACGCGCGCGGATCGGTCACGTCGCAGGCGTAATAGGCGTGCGTCACGCCAGCATCCCGCAGGCGCGCCAGCGTGCGGCCCAACTCGGACGCATCCTCGGGCGCAGGCCGTGCGCTTCGGCCGATCAAGGCCAGGCGCATGTCGTCCCGCTGCGCCAGTGCAATCGCGCATTCGGCGGTGATGCCCTTGCCTCCGCCCGTGACCAGGACCACGTCGCCGGGTCGACCCGAGGCGGGTTCCGAGTCCTCGCCGGCGCCCGTCGGACGCAGCGCTGGCGCTTCGCGCACGCCTTCCCGCGTATGACGGTGGACCCCGATGCAGTGGCCAAGCTCGCGCACCACGACCGCCGCGGCCGCGGCCGGCGTCAGACCGACCGGCAGATCGACCGCACCGACCCGGACAGCCGGCCACTCCTGCGCCAGGCTGAGCGCGAAGGCGTCGACGCCATCGAACCCACCCGCGGTGACCAGCAGCAGACGCCCGATGCGGCGCGCGCTGTCGGCGCCTAGCGCCGCGGCCGCGGCCAGCGTCGCGACGCGGTCCTCGACCGAGCCCGCGGGTACGAACAGCACGCGGACCGGAGCCTCCGGATCGACCCGCAGCGATCCGGCCAATGCCCTGGCCAGCGCACCATCCGGCTCGCCGTCGAGCGCGACACGATCCGGCGGCGGCGGGTCGGATGCGGGCCATGGGGCCGGAACCCAGTGCTGCACGAAATCCCGTACCCAGGGCGCGTCCGTGCTGGGCGCAGCCGCCTCGCGCGCAGCCAGGAACGACGCCACGATGGTCTCGATCGCGGCATTCGCAAGACCGGCAGGCGCGGCCGGAAGACCGACGGATTTCGCCAGGCGGGCGAGCAGGGCACCGGCCTTGATCGAGTCCAGGTTGAGGTCGTCGAGCAGGCGCTGGCCGGGCGCAAAGGCCGATGGCGGGAAGCCCGTGGCCTTGGCCAGTTCGGCCAGCAGCGTCTGCATCAGGGCGGCTTCGCTCGCACCGTCGCGCGTGGCGTCCAGCCGCGCGACGATGTCGCCGAGGCGGGCGTTGCCGAGGTCGGCGGTCGCCGCCGACGAGCCCAGGCTCTGCGAGGCCCGCGCCAGCAGTGCGGCGGCCTTGATCGAATCGAGATTGAGATCGTCCAGCAGGCGGTGGTGGTCGGCGAGCGAGTCGGGCGGAAATCCGGTGGCCTCGGCCACCAGTGCGAAAACGCGGCCGCGCGTGTCGGCCACATCCGTCGGACCCAGAGCGGACGGGTCGGGCGAATGCGGCGTTTCGCGTTCGCCTGCGTCGATTGCGTCCTCCTGTCCGATCTCGTCGTCCACCCAGCGCAGCGGCGCGGACGGCAGGTCGGGCAGGGGTCGCTCGCACGGCGCAACCCAGAAGCGCCGCGCTGCGGCCGGCACGAACGGACGCAGGAAACGCCCCTCGTGCAGGGCCGCCCAGCGGATGGCGTGGCCGCGCGCCCAGGCCTCGGCCAGCAGCCCGCACAGCTCCAGATCGCCGGCGCCCTGGCCTTCGACGCTGCGACACGGCGGACCGCCGTTCTGACGCACCAGTCCGGAGAGGACGCGCCCAGGGCCCACCTCGATCAGCCAGTCGCAGTGTTCGGCCAACTGCGCGACGGCGGCCTGGAACTGCACCGGCCGCACGATCTGCCCGGCCAGGTGCCCGGCGAGGTCCACGGCTTCGGCCAGGGCGCAACCATCGACGGAGGACACCACCCGAATCGCCGCGTCCGGCTCGGTCGGAGCAATGGCCAAGGTTCGCAGGCGTTCGGCCGCCGATGCCACCAGGGCGGAGTGGAACGCGTTGCTGACCGCCAGGCGTCGCGCATCGAATCCGTGCTGCCCGGCCAGGCGGAGCACTTCGTCGACCGCCGCTGCATCGCCCGATACGACGGTCTGGTCGGGGGCATTGAGGTTCGCCACCACGCAGTAGCCCGGCACCGCGCGCAGCAGCGACTCGACCTCGGAGGCCGATGCTGCGACGTAGGCCATCGCGCCGGCGCGCTCGCCGGGCGTCGCCATCGCAGCCCCACGCGCCGCCGCGAGCCGGATCAGGGTTTTCAGGTCGATACGACGCGCCGCGTGCAGGGCGGTCAGTTCACCCAGGCTGTGTCCGGCCACCGCCGCCGGGGCCAGGCCGAGCTGGCGCAGGCGTTCGAGCCACAGCGCACTGACCAGGCAGATCGCCGGCTGGGCCACCTCAGTGCGGGTCAGCGCGGCCATCCAGGCCGCCTGCCGGGAACCGGTCGGATCGCGCTCGATCGGGCGCGACAACTGCATCGACAGGGATTCGTCGGCGAATGCGGGCTCGTCGCGCAGCCAGGCATCCGCCTGGTCCAGCCGCTCGCGTGCCCAGGCGTACCGGGCCAGCAGTTCGGCGCCCATGCCGACGCGCTGCGAGCCCTGGCCGGGAAACACGAATCCCAGCCGCGAGGGCAGGGTGCCGCTCCCGATCCAGACGCCCGCGGCGCGCTGCGACGCGCCCTCGCCAGCGTCAGGCAGGGCAAGGCAATCCAGCGCTGCATCGATGCGCTGCAGCAGCTCATCGGGCGTGCCCGCCACCAGCGCCAGCCGGTGGCGGTCGCCCTGCACCGCAGCGGCGAGCTCGGCGGCCAGGTCGCCGAGCTCGGCCACGGCCATGCCGTCGGCGCGGGCGCGCAGCTCGGCCAGGACCCTGCGCAGCGCCTCGGGCGAGTCGCCCGCGAGCGGAAATACCTCGGCCTCGCGCCAGGAGGCGAGCAGGGTCTCGACCGAACAGGACGGTTCCAGGTCCGCAGCCGGCGCGTCGCCGCTTTCCAGCGTCACATGGCAATTGATCCCGCCGAATCCCATCGCGGAGACGCCAGCCCGGACGCAGGCGTCCGCTGCCAGGCGGGCACCGCGCGTGGCGGGGTAGAGCATGCGTGCCTCTTCGCCAAAGGCCGGGTTCGGCTCGTGACAGCCGGCCGTCGGCGGAATCACGCGCTGGTTGACCGCGAGCACCGCCTTGATCAGGCCGCCGATTCCCGCCGCCGCCTTGGTGTGTCCCACGATGGACTTGAGCGAGGTCATCGCCACCGCCGGGGCGTCGGTGACGCTGTCCGCACCGAAGGCCAGGGCGATCCCGGCCAGCTCGACGCGGTCGCCCACGCGCGTGCCGGTGCCGTGTCCTTCGACGAAATCCAGGCTGGAAGGCGCATAGCCGGCGCGCGCGTAGGCGCGCCCCAGCGCCAGGGCCTGGCCGCGCGCGGAAGGCGCCGTGATGCCCCCACGCCCGTCGGACGACACGCCCCAGCCGCGCAACACCGCGAGCACCCGCCGGCCCTGTGCCCGGGCCTGGTCCAGCCGCTGCAGCACCACGACGCCGCAGCCTTCGCCCGGGATGAAGCCGCTGCCGCGACGGTCGTAGACGCGCATCTCGTCCACGGCCAGGGCGGTGGCCTTGGCGAAGCCCACCAGCTCGAAGGTATCGAGCGACACATCGACACCGCCGGCGAGGGCGATATCCATTAGCCCACTCTGGAGGTAGTCGGCCGCGGGGGCCACCGCCAGCAGCGAGGAGGAACAGGCGCCGTCCACGGTGTATCCGCCGCCGTGCACATCCAGTACGTTGCAGACCCGCCCGGCGATGGTGTTGGACAGCCCACCCGCCAGGCTGTCCTCGGTGATCGGGGGAAAGACCGACTTGAACAGGGTCTCGGCCGCGCGTTCCAGGCGCGCCAGGCGTGCGCCGCCCAGCCCCTGCGCCGCCGCGGCGCGCTGCAGGACGCGCCGGACGAACGGCCAGCGCAGGCGCATGGACGCGGTGCGGCTTTCCTCGCCCGTCAGGCTGTTGCCCAGGATCATGCCGATGCGATCGCGATCCAGCGCGGCGAGATCGAGTCCCGCGCTGGCGACCGCGCGCAGGGCCGTGTCCAGCGTCAGCCAGTGGACGATATCGGACGACTCGAACGCGCTGCGCGGAATGCGGTGAGCCACCGGATCGAACTCGAACCCATCGATCAGCGCCGCGCGCCGGCCGTAGGTCTTGTCGGGCGCCGACGGGTCCGCGTCCCAGTAGTCGGAAAGCGGCAGCCGCACATCCGGCAGGCGGCGGAACTGCTGTCGCCGCGCCAATACGTTTTCCCAGAGTTCGACGGGGTCTTCCGCGCCCGGATAACGGCAGGCGAGGCCGATGACGGCGATGGCGCCGGACTGGTTCTGCGACACGGGTCCCCCTGACCCATCCGTCGGGACGACGGCACGGGGCGGGATGGTAGCAGCGCGGGGCGGGGCTTCGTCCATCGGTGGATGCCCCCGGATCGGTTTCCAGCCGGGCTCGCGCGCCGCGGCCGCGAGCGCGCTCAGGCGTCGTTATCGACCCGGCCGCCGCGGCGTGCGGCGGCGAGCCCCTCGGGCGTGTCCACCCGAAGCTGATCGAGCGCCGCCGGCGCCGCTACCCGCGCCACCTCGGGACCCTGCAGGGCGTCGCGCAAGCCCTGGTCCGCGACCGCGGCGCGGAACTGCCGGACCCGTGCCAGGGGCAGGACCGCCGGCTCGCCGGCACCATCGGCGTAGGCGGTGGCCGCGGTCCCGGACGGCGCGTCCCGCGCCGCCCGCAGCAGGCGCTGCAGGTGATCGGCCTCCAGGCCCGGATGGTCCGCGCACAGGATCAGGACCCGCGCCGGGCCGTCGGGCAAGGCCTGCGCCACGCGCTCCAGCGTGGTCGCCTTGCCCCGGGTCGCGTCGTCGATCCAGACCGCGCGCGCCAGCGCCGGATCGACCTCCGCCGCCAGCGCCGGCAGGTGCGAGGGCAGGGCCACCAGGACCTGCGCCGGCTGCGTCGCCGCGGCCAGGCGGACCGTGCGCGCCAGCAGCGTTTCGCCGCCGATGCGCAGCAGCTGCTTGGGCTGTCCGAGCCGGCGGCTATGGCCCGCGGCCAGGACCAGCACCGCGTGCGGTGCCGGTTCACGCGGCATGCGCGAACTCCATCATCAGGTGCGCGACCACGCTGACCGCGATCGCGGCCGG
>JANJTY010000601.1 GCA_024710865.1 Lysobacteraceae bacterium
CGCGAGGCCTTCCTCGCCGGGCGCATGCCGCGCAAGCTCTATGCGGCCGACCCCTCGTCGCCGACCCACGGACTGATCGGATCATGAGCATGGACGATACGGACCCGGAAAACGTCTATACCGCCGGACGCGCGGGGCACATCCGCAGTTTCGTCCTGCGCCAGGGGCGGGTCTCCAACGCGCAGCAGCGCTACCATGTCGAAATGATGGCGAGGATCGGCGTGCCCTACCGTGCCGGGCAGGTCGACCTCGATGCCGTGTTCGGACGCAGCGCGCCGAAGATCCTGGAAATCGGTTTCGGCATGGGCGAGACCTCGGCCACCATCGCCGCCGCGCATCCGGAGAACGATTACCTCGGCGTCGAGGTGCATACCCCCGGCGTCGGCAGCCTCTGCAAGCTGGTCGCCGAGGGCGGACTGGGCAACGTGCGGATCGTCCAGCACGATGCCGTCGAGGTGTTGCGCGACATGATTCCGCCCGACACGCTGGCCGGGGCCCACATCTTCTTTCCCGACCCCTGGCCGAAGGCGCGCCACCACAAGCGCCGCCTGATCCAGCCGCCGCTGGTGGCGCTGCTGGCCAGCCGGTTGCGGCCCGGCGGCTACCTGCACTGTGCCACCGACTGGGAGAATTACGCCGAGCAGATGCTCGCCGTGCTCGCCGCCGAGCCCCTGCTGGAAAATACTGCCGAGCGCTATGCGCCGCGCCCCGAGTACCGTCCGCTGACCAAGTTCGAGCAACGCGGCCTGCGTCTCGGGCACGGCATCTGGGATCTCGTCTTCCGGCGCCGCTAGGCGGCCGGCGGACGCCTCACTGCAGGCGGAAAACCACCGGCAGGATCAACTCGCGCACACCGGCCTCCGCGCGCCCCATCGCCCAGGCGGCGCGGATCGCGGCGTTGTCGAGCAGCGGTTGGCCGCTGCTGGCGGCGATCTGGACGTCGGCGACGCCGCCTCCGGCATCCAGCGTGACGAGCAGGCGCACTTCGCCCTCGAGGCCGCGCGCCACCGCCTCGGGCGGGTAGAAAAGATGCTCGGAGAGCTTTTGCTGCGCGGCACGCACCGCCTGCCGCGTGGCGGTCGGGCGCGGCCGCTCGGGACGGGGGGGCGGTGTCGCCGTGCCCGGCGGGGCGGTTTCCGCCAGCGTGTCCTTGAGCAGCGGCTCGGCCGGCGGTGGGGACGGAGCAGGGGGCGGGCGCAGCAAGGCCTGGAGCGGCGGCGGGGTCGGCGCGGCGGCGGGCTTCGGCAGCATTCCGGGCAGCAGCACGCTGCCGTGCAGGGCGAGGGAAAGCGCGAAGGCCAGCGGAAGCAGGGAGCGGTGCGGCATGGACGTCGTATTGTGCAACAAAACGGGGAACAACAAGGACAACCCCACGGACAACAACGCCGGCGGCCGCAGGGCCGCGGCGGATTGAACGGAGTATCCGGCTATGCATTGGCTGCCACGAATCCTCGCATTGTCCTGCCTGCTGGGCGGCCTGGCGGCCGCGCCGGCCGGCGCGGCCACGCCCGACCCGGTGGCTTTCGGCCACGCCGTCGAGCGCGGCGATCTGGGCGCCGTCCGGCGCTGGCTCGACGAAGGGCTCGACCCGGAGTACCAGGCCGACCGCGTCGGCACCGGGCTGATGCTGGCTGCCTGGAACGGCAATATCGAGATGATGGCGCTCTTCGTCGAGCGCGGCGCCGATCCGCGCCGGAGCAACCGCCACGGCGAACAGGCCCTGCAACTGGCCGCCTGGAATGGACACGTGGCCGCCGTTGACTGGCTGCTGGCCAACGGCGCCACGCTCAACCGCGAAGACCTGCAGTGGAACGCGCTGCACTACGCCGTGTTCAACGGCCATGAAAAGCTGGCCGGTTCGCTGATCGCGCGCGGCGCCGACGTCAATGCCCGCTCTCCGAACGGTTCGACGCCGCTGATGCTGGCCGCGCGCGAGGGCCGCGAGGCGCTGGCCGGCACCCTGCTGGCCGCCGGTGCCGACCCGAACGTTCGCAACGACTGGGGCGACAGCGCGCTGACGCTGGCCATGCGCTATGACCATTATCGTGTCGGCAAGCTGATTTCCTCGTCGGAGGCCTTTTCCGAGGCTGTCCGGGCGCCCAAGGCCAGTTTTGGCCAACCCAGCCGTTCCAGCGCCGCGCCCAGCGAAATCGAGGCGATCCTGCAGCGGATGCGCGAGGCCGAGGCGGCCGGCCAGCCGACCGACGCGTTGCGCAAGCAGTTGTTCACCGCCGTCGAATCCTTCCGGCGCGGCGCCACCCCATCGGCGCAGGCCGCGCGCCGTCCGGCGCCCCGCCCTTACCAGCCCAAGTCCATCGTCATCACCGCGCGCCGCAACCAGCCCGGCGCCGAGCGCGCCGAGGTGCTCGGCGCGGCGCGTCCCGCGAGCGGCAAGGCCGCAGCGGTGGGCGCTGAAAAATCCTTGCCGGCGTCCGCGGCGAAGCCCTCGCCCGCCGAGATTTCCGCACTGGTCCGGCAGATCCGCCTGGCCGAGGCACAGGGGCAGCCGGCCGATGATCTGAAGCGACGCCTGGCCGAGGCGGTCGAAGCGCTGGGACGGTAGTCCGGCACGCGGCCTCAGCCGGGCAGGAAGCTTTCCAGCAGGCGGTTGAGGAAATGCCGGCCGCGCGCGGTCGGCGCGATCCGTCCGGCTTCGCGGAGCAGCAGGCCGTCGGCCTCGGCGCGGCGCAGCCGGGACTCGATGCCGATCAGCGGCAGCGCCGTGCGTGCTTCGTAAAGCGCGGCGTCGAATCCCTGGTTGAGGCGCAGGGCGTTCATCATGAACTCGAAGGGCAGGTCCGCCGCTGCGACACTGTGCTCCTCCTGCACCGGCTGGCCGGCGGCAACCTGCGCGAGGTACTGCCGGGGCTGCTTCCAGCGCATCTGCCGGCGCACCTCCCAGCGGCTGCCGTCGAAGATGGTGAGCTTGCCGTGCGCGCCCGCGCCGATCCCGAGATAGTCACCGAATTCCCAGTAGTTGCGGTTGTGCCGGCATTGCCGTCCCGTCTGCGCGAAGGCCGAGGTTTCGTAGTGCGTGTAGCCGGCCCGGGCCAAGCGGGTTTCGATCGCTTCCTGCATGTCGGCGCACAGATCGGCCTCGGGCAGCAACGGCGGCGCGGCGGCGAAGGCGGTGTTTGGCTCCAGCGTGAGCTGGTAGCAGGAGAGGTGCGGCGGGGCGAAGGAGAGCGCCGTCTCCAGATCGGCCAGTGCGCCGGGCAGGGTCTGGCCGGGCAGGCCGTACATCAGGTCGAGATTGAAGTTGTCGAACTGTGTGGCGGCGAGCGCGATCGCGCGGCGGGCCTCGGCGTCGTCGTGGATGCGGCCGAGGGCGCGCAGCTGGGCCGGGTCGAAACTCTGGATGCCGAGCGACAGGCGGTTCACCCCGGCGGCGCGGAAGGCGGCGAAGCGGTCCGCCTCGGCGGTGCCCGGGTTGGCCTCGAGGGTGATCTCCGCGTCGGGCAGGAGCGGCAGGCGGGCGCGG
>JANJTY010000612.1 GCA_024710865.1 Lysobacteraceae bacterium
CCCGCCGCCGTCGGCCTCCGCACGGGCGAGTTCCAGCGCCAGCAGCGGATTGCCGCCGCATTCCCGGCTCAGGCGCGCGCCGTCCGCACCGGCCGCCCTGATGCGCACGAGCGCCTCGATGTCTTCGGCCGGCATCGGCCCCAGGCGCAGCTCGTGCAGCATCCCCTCGCGACGCAGGCTGCGCAGGGCCTGCTGCAGCGCGACGTTGTCGCGCATCTCCGATTCGCGGGCCGCGAGCACGGCGAGGACCGGCCGCTCCCGGTTCAGGCGCAGCACATAGTGCAGGGCCGCGACGCTCGATTCGTCTGCCCAATGCACGTCGTCGAACTGCAGCATGACCGGTCGCTGCCCGGCCTCACCAGCAACCCGTTCGCCAATGCGCGCCAGCAGGGACTCGCGGTTCTGCGCGATGCCGCTACCGAACACGCTCTCGGCGGCTTCCGGCAGGCCGGCACGGAGCGCTTCCATCCACAGCGCGAAGGGCCGGATCTGGTCGGCCTCGAAGGCACAGGCGGACAGCACCAATCCGCCCTCGGCGAGCACGCGGGTGCGCATGCAGTCGAGCAGGCAGGACTTGCCCAGTCCCGGCTCCCCTCGCACCAGGACCACTCCCGCCTGGCCCGCCACGGCGTCTTCCCACGCGGCCGCGAGCACCTGCTGCTCCTCGCGCCGTCCGACGAGCGGCCGATCCCCGGCTACCGGACCCGCGGCGCGGACGGGTGCGACCGCGGCCGGCGGAGCGGCTGCCGCATCGGGCGGACCTGCACCCGCCTGCCGCGCCTCGCGCAAGGCGCCGGTGGCGGCGATGCCCGCCTCCTTGAGCATGCGCATGCCGAGCTGGAACTGAAGGTCCGCCTCATCGATGTGCTGGGCCGCCAGCAGCAGGCGAACCAGCGCCGCGCGCGCCGCCTCGTCATAGGGTGACAGGCATACCAGCGCGCGTGCATGGGCGATTGCGCGCTCCGGCTCGCCGGCTAGACGGCGCACCAGCTCCCGCAGCACGGCCGTCTGCGCCCGCGTCGTGCGCTCGCGCTCCGCGATGCACCACGCGTGGAAGTTGTGGAAATCCGAAAACTCCAGGCCCTCGAGAAAAGTGCCCGCATAATCGGCCGCCGCGCGCTCCAGCACTTCGGTAGGCAAGCGGTTCGGGCCGCCAGCCGCCAGGGCCTGCAGCCGCACGGCATCCACGTCGATGCCTTCCAGGTCGATTTCGACATGGCTGCGGTCGGCGCGGATACGCTCGCGATCGCCATCCTCCAGCAGGCGGCGCAGTTTCGACAGGCTCCAGCGCAGGGAGCCACGCGGGTCATCGGGGACCTCCCACAACAGCTCGCACAGGCTCTCGCGCCGCAGCCGCCTGCCGTGCAGGCTCAGGTACGCCAGGAGGGCGCGCGTCTTCTTGGACGGCGGCAAAGGCAAGGCCAGGCCGTCACGGATCACTCCGAACTCGCCGAGGAATCTGAGCTCAAGCTGGGCCATGCGCGTGGGAAATACTGCTGATAATCCCCACTATAGGAGCCGCAGCAGACACTACAAGCAAGCCGGCAGCCTGCGCCCCCCGTCCCCGCAAAAACCACGCTCGTTCCAACGCTCGCTCCATCGGTGCCCCGCCAGCATGGCCTCCAGCAAGACCCCCACTGGCGAGGAGAGAGCGATGGCAAGGTACGACAACATCCTGCAGACGATCGGCCGGACGCCGCTCGTCCGCGTTCAGAAACTGGCGCCGGATGGCATCAACCTGTACGTCAAGGTCGAGTCCTTCAACCCCATGGGCTCGGTCAAGGACCGCATGGCCCTGGCGGTGATCGAGCACGCCGAACGCAGCGGCGAACTCAAGCCTGGCCAGACCGTGATCGAGGCGACCAGCGGCAACACCGGCATCGGCCTGGCGATGGTGTGCGCGCAGCGCGGCTACCCGCTGGTGATCGTCATGGCGGAGAACTTCAGCATCGAACGGCGCAAGATGCTGCGCTTCCTCGGCGCCAAGGTGGTGCTGACGCCCGCGTCGGAAAAAGGGACCGGCATGCTCAACAAGGCAATGGAACTGGCCCGGGCGCACGGCTACTACCTGTGCCGCCAGTTCGAGAACGATGCCAATGCTGAAGTCCATACCCGCACGACCGCCCGCGAGCTGCTGGACGACTTCCGCGACGAATCCCTCGACTACTTCGTCTCCGGCTTCGGCACGGGCGGCACCCTGCTCGGCGTCGCTCGCGGCCTGAAGGGCGCAGGCGCAGCGACGCGCATCGTGGTCGCCGAGCCGGACAACTCGCCCGTCCTCGCGAGCGGCATCCCGCAGCCGCGCACGGCCGACGGTGCGCCGTCGGGCAGCCATCCCAAGTTCCGCCCGCACCTGATGCAGGGCTGGAGCCCCGATTTCGTGTCGCGGCTGACCGAATCGGCCGTGACCGAGAGCCTCGTGGACGAGATCGTCCCCGTCGCGGGCGACGACGCCATCCGCACGGCCCGCGCCCTCGCCCGCCACGAAGGCATCTTCGTCGGCACCTCGGGCGGCGCAACCCTCGCGGCGGCCCTCGCGGTCGCGCGGCGCGCACCCGTCGGAAGCAACATCGTGTGCATGCTGCCGGATACCGGCGAGCGCTACCTGTCGACCCCGCTGTTCGAAGGCATCGGCGAGGAGATGGACGAGGCGGAGATCGAACTCTCCCGCTCCACGCCGGGTTACCGCTTCGACAGCCCCGCGGCCTGTCCGGCCGTGGCACGCCCGGTCCGGCCCGTGCACGCGCCAGATCCCGCTGCAGACGCCATGGTCACGACCCTCGTGCGCGACGAGCCGGTGCTCCTCTTCGCGCTGGAGTGGTGCGAGTTCTGCTGGTCCGTGCGCAAGCTCTTCCAGCGCATGGGGATCGCGTATCGCAGCGTCGATCTGGATTCGGTCGCATACCAGGCCGACGACATGGGCGGAAAGATCCGCGCCGTGCTGGCCCAGCGCACCGGCAGCCCGACCATCCCGCAGATCTACGTGGGCGGCGAGCACATCGGCGGATGCACCGAACTCTTCGATGCCGTGCGCGACGGCTCGCTGCAGCGGCGGCTCGCGGCAGGCGCGATGGACTACGACAAGAGCGTCGATATCGACCCCTACAGCCTGTTCCCCAAGTGGCTGCAGCCGCGCAAGACGGCCTGAGGCGGAGGAGCCCCGACATGAACGCCATGCATGTACCCGTCCTCGACCTGACACGGCTCGACGACCCCGCGACCCTG
>JANJTY010000635.1 GCA_024710865.1 Lysobacteraceae bacterium
TCGGCGACAGCGCCGACGTCGACACCCGCAGCGACGTCTACGCCCTCGGCGTGCTGGGTTTCGAACTGGTCACCGGCGAGCTGCCGCATGTCCTCGTCGGGCGCGAGCCCTTTGCCGTGGTGCGCGCGATCCGCGACGAGGCCCCGCGCCGCGCCGGCCAGCTCCTGCCCGGCGCGCGCGGCGCCGTCGAGATCATCCTCGGCAAGGCGCTGGAGAAGGAGCGCGAGCGTCGCTACCCCAGCGCCGGCGCGATGGCCGAGGACATCCGCCGCTACCTCGAGGACCGCTCCATCCTCGCCCGCGCCCCGACCCTGCGCTACCGCCTCGGCAAGTTCGCGCGGCGCAATCCCGCGCTCAGCGGCGCGATCGCGGTCGCGCTGGTTTCGCTGGTCGGCGGCGCGGTACTGGTCGCCAACTTCGCGTTCAGCGAGCAGCGGGCCCGCCGTGTGGCGGAGCAAGAGGCGCTGAAGTCGAGCATGACGCTCAATTTCTTCGTCAGCGTGCTCTCGAAGGCCAACCCCGCCTTCAGCCGTGGCCAGGACCTGTCCGTACGCGAGGCGCTGGAATCGGCCTCCGCCGACATGGCCGGGGCCCTGGGCTCGCAGCCGGCGGTGGAGTCACGCGTCCGGCAGACCATGGGCGCGAGCTTCGCCGCCCTCGGTCGCTTCGCCGAGGCCGAGCGCGAGATGCGCCGCGCCGTGGCCGTGGCCGAAGAGGCGCCCGGCAAGGTGCCTGCGCTGGACCGCATCTCCGCCCTGCGCAACCTGGCCGAAGTCCTGCTGACCCAAGGTCGGCTGCTGGAGGCGCGGCAGTGGATCGAGCGCGCGCGCGCGCAGCGCGCAGACCTGCCGCCGGGCAACGACGACGTGCTGCTGCGGATCGACCACACCTCGGCTATGATCGGACACCAGCTGGGCGATGCGGCGCTCGACCGCACCGCCACGGCCAGCCTGCTGGAACGCGCCGAGCTCCATGCGGGCATGGACCATCGCCTGCTCGCGTTCGTACGCGAGCTGCACGCGTCCCAGATCGAGCGGCAGGATCCGGAACCCTCGCTGGCACTGCGTCGCCAGGCGCTCGACGATCTGCGCCAACGCTTTGGCGACCTGAGCCCGGACGCGATCTCCACGGCGGACAACCTGGGCTCGGCGCTCGTTCGTCTGGGACGCTTCGATGAAGCCCTGGCCCTGCGCGAGGGGCTCCATTCGAAGGCCGTGCAGGTGCTCGGGGCCGGACACCCGGTCAGCCTGTCGACCGGCATGAACCTGGCCCACGCCTGGCAAGGCCTCGGCGACAACGAGCGTGCGGTCGCGCTGCTGTCCGAACTCCTGCCCCTGGCGGAGACCCTGCCGGAGGGCCTGGACGTGCGCTACCGCGTCATGCAGGGCCTCTCCACCGCCCTGTTCGCCCAGGGCCGCCTGGCCGAGGCGCTGGTGCATGCACGCGCCGCGACCACCGGATTCATCCGGCTGTACGGGGAGCAGCATGCGGACAGCGTGCTCGCGATGACCTCGCTCGCCTCGCTGCTGGCGCAAAGCGATGGCCACCGCGAGGCCGGCCCCTGGTTCGAGCAGGCGGTCGAGGCCACCACCCGCAACCTGGGCGCTGAACACCCGCAGACCCTGCAAACCCTGAGCGAGTACGCTGCATTCCTGCGCGACGCCGATCGACTCGAGGAGTCGCTGCAGACCTTCGCGGGGCTGCTGCAGACGCTGGAGCGACTGGACGGCCCCAGCGCGCCACAAACCTTGGTGACGCTCTACCAGTACGGCGGAGCCCTTCAGCAGGCCGGCCGCCACGCCGAAGCGCTGCCCCTGTCGGAGCGCTTGCTGCGCGACGCCAGTGGCAGCCTGGGGCCGGGCAGTCCGTTCACCCTGCTCGCGCCCAATCGGCACGCGCGAAGCCTGATCGGCACCGGGCGCCTGGACGAGGCCGAAACCCTGCTGCGGGCCAGCTGGACGGCGCTCGACCGACCCGATATCGCGCCCCAGTTCCGCGGCTACGTGGCGGAAAGCTTCTTGCAGCTGGCGCAGGCACGCGGCGACGTGAGCGAGGCTTCGCGCTGGCGCGAGCGGGCGATCGAGCTCGGTGCGCTGGCGCGCGAGTGAGCGCGCCCCGCATCCTGGAAGTGGGTCCCGCTGCAGCCGCACGGTCGAGCCCGACGCTCCTTAGCCGCTCTGTCGGCTCCCACTGCTGCGCGGCTGAAGCCGATCTACCCAGGCGCTGCAGGCGCGGATTCAGCGCAGCGCATCCAGCGCTTCCCGCGCTTCCTTGAAGCTTCCGTCCAGGGCCAGCGCACGCTGCAGTTCAGTGCGCGCCGCGTCGACCTGGCCGCGCAGGGCCAGCACCTGGCCCAGGCGGTAGTGCGCATGCTTGGGTTCGGGCAAGCCCTCGGCGCGCGGCAGGCCCAGGTAATGGCGCAGCGAGGCCTCGCCCTGCTCCAGGCGCTGCTCGCTCAGCACCGCGAGGCGACCGAACTGGTACCAGCCCTGCCCGGCCTCGGGCAGTTCGCGCTGCATGGCGGCGAACACCTCGAAGGCCTCATCCAGGTTCCCCGCCGCATGCAGCGAGATGCCCAGGGACAGGCGCGAGCCGGCGTAGGACGGATCGGCAGCCACGGCGTCGCGCCAGGCTGCGATGGCCTCGGCGGCCTTCTCCTCGTGCTGCAGCAGCTGGGCGCGCGCGGCGTGTCCGCGGGCAACACTGCGCTTGGCGATCTCAGCAGCCTGCGCGCGCGCCTTGTCCTCGCTGCCGCCGGCGATGCCCGGCGCCTGCAGGAAGAACTGCAGCAGGGCGAATCGGGAATTGATGTGGTCCGGATCGAGTTCGATCGCGCGTGCGAAGGCGTCGCGGATCTTTCCCGCGTAACCGAGCTTGGACAGCATGCCGACGTTGTTGATGTTGCTGCCATAGGCCTGGCCCAGCAGGTAATGCCGCTCGGCGCGCTCCGGCTCGAGCTCGACCGCACGCTCCAAGCTCTCGACCGCCGACTCCGCATCGCCGGCGCGCAGCTGGGCCCGGCCCAGCAGGCTCCAGGCCTCGGCGTTACCCGGCTCACTGCGGGTCAGGTCCTGCAGCGCCGCGAGCGCATTGGGGTCGAAGCCTTCGAACAGGCGGCGCGGGGTTTCGAGGCTGTCGGCCGCAGCCAGAAGCGGCAGCAGCGCAAGGACGAGGATGGCGAGCAGTCGACGCATCGGAGATCCTGGGTGTGGAAGGCCGCGCATGATGACGTGCGCGCTGTCCCGCTGTGACCTGCCACAGGTCAGATCGGCGCGGACCGCAGAGCCGGCGTTCAGGCTGGCTCGATCCAGACCAGGCTGGCCATGCGCCCGCTGCGCCCGTCGCGGCGATGGGAGAAGAACTGTTCCGGCTCGCCGATGCTGCAGCGCTCGCCGCCAAACACACGATTCACGCCCAGCGCCGTCAGGCGCTGGCGCGCCAGCGCATAAAGGTCGCAGAGCCAGTGTCCCCCCCGGTTCGGACGGAAGCCGCCCGCCGCTTCCTCCGATTGCGCCAGGAACGCGGCGCGGACCTCCTCCCCGACCTCGTAGCGCTCCGGTCCGGCCGCCGGCCCGAGCCAGGCCAGAAGACGCGACGGCGGTGCATCGAAGGCGCGCACCGCAGCCTCGATCACGCCACCCGCCAGGCCACGCCAGCCCGCATGCGCCACGCCCACGGCGCTGCCGTCGTCAGCGCAGAACAGCAGCGGCAGGCAGTCGGCGGTGAGCACGGCCAGCACCCGGCCGGGCCTGGCCGTGACGGCGGCGTCCGCTTCCGGCTCGGCTTCAGCATCCAGCGCATCCGCATACGCAACGCCGGCGCCATGCACCTGCCTGAGCCAGAGCGGCGGGTTCGGAAGAGCCGCCAAACGCTGCAGTTCACGTCGGTTCGCCGCCACCGCGGCCGGGTCATCACCGCAGCGCGCGCCCAGGTTGAAGCGATCGAAGGGCGGCAGCGACACACCCGCGCCCTGGCGCAGCGTGCTCAGGGCCCGCACCCGCGTCGGCGCAGGCCAGTGGGGCTCGACCCAGGCCGGCACGGCTTCAGCGCCGGACGCGGCGGCTGCCCAGCGGATCGAGCTCGGCGGCGTCGGCGCGCAGGGCTTCGATCAGGGCGGTCAGGTCCGGCGGTGGCGGCGCGCTCAGGGCTACGCTCTGACCGCTGCGCGGATGCACGAACTCCAGCCGCTCGGCATGCAGGGCCTGGCGACGGAAACCGCGCAGCTGCGCGACCAGCGCCTCGCTCGCGCCCTTGGGCAGCTTGAGCGAACCGCCATAGAGCGGGTCGCCCACGATCGCATGCCGCACATGCGCCATGTGCACGCGGATCTGGTGGGTGCGGCCCGTCTCCAGGCGACATTCGACCAAGGTGTGGCCGCGGTAGCGCTCGCGCACGCGGTAGTGGGTGACGGCCGGGCGACCGTTCTCCACCACCGCCATGCGGATGCGGTCGCGTGGGTGGCGCGCGATTGGCGCATCCACCGTGCCGCCCGCGACCAGCACGCCGTTCACCACCGCGATGTACTGGCGATGCACGTCGCGTTCGGACAGCTGCTCGACCAGGGCCGCGTGCGCCTGCAAGCTGCGCGCGATCACCATGGCGCCGGTGGTCTCCTTGTCGAGACGATGCACCAGGCCGGCGCGCGGCACCTCGGCCAGCTTCGGGTCGAAGTGCAGCAGGGCGTTCATCAGGGTGCCGGAGGGATTGCCCGCGCCCGGATGCACGACCAGGCCGACGCCCTTGTTGATCACCAGTACGTCCTCGTCGGCGTAGAGGATGTCGAGCGGGATGTCCTGCGCCTCGGCCTCGACTTCGCGCGTCGGTCGCGCGCGCAGGTCGATCTGCTGTCCAGCCCGAACCGGATCGCGCGGACGCGCCGGTGCGCCATCGAGCGTGGCCTCGCCGGCCTTGATCCACTCGGTGAGGCGCGAGCGCGAGTATTCCGGCAGGAGCTGGGCCAGGGCCTGGTCGAAGCGCAGGCCGGCGGCCTCGGGCGGAACCTCGAAGCGGTGCAGCTCCAGCGCTTCATCCGCGCCCTCGTCGATGTCGTGCATGCTGGCGATCGTTCCTTTCCGGGCTTCAGCTGCGCCCGCAACCGGTGAGCTTGAGTTTCTGCCCGGCGCGGATCAGGTAGTGGGGGCCGCGCAGGCGGTTGTTCGCGGCCAGCTGCGACACGCTGCCACACTTCATCTTGCGCACGATGCCGTTCAGGGTGTCGCCCTTTCGCACGGTGTACGTGCCCGCGCCAGCGCCGCCGGAGCTCCCGGCCATCATGGTTGGCTGGCGCGACGCCGCGATCTCGGCGGCCAGCGTGGCGCGCGCACCGTCCACGCAATGCTGCTCGAACGCGGGCAGCGCCGCGCTCGGCAGGTCGATCTCGGTACCCGCCGCGATGCTGGCATGCGCCTCATAGCGCGGGTTGAGGTTGCGCAGGTGGCGGAACCAGCCCGCGCGCGTGCCGCCATTGCCGAGGCAGATCGCGAGTTCGTTGATCGACAGCGCGCGCGGCAGGCGCAGCGTGGTGGTGCCGGTGGCCAGGCGCGGGAACTCCAGTCCGTAGTCCTCCGGATGCAGGAACAGCCAGGCCGCAGCGAGCACCATGGGCACGTAGTCGCGCGTCTCCGGCGGCAGCTGCCAGTAAACGTCCGGATGCCAGAACGGCTTGCCGCCGCTGCGCTGGTGCAGGCGCAGCATCCGGCCCTCGCCACCGTTGTAGGCGGCCAGCGAGAGCTCCAGGTTGTGGTTGAACTCGGCGAAGCGGTCGTTGAGGTAGAGCACGTTGGCGCGCGCCGAGAGGCGCGGGTCGAAGCGCGTGTCGAACCCATCGACCTGGCCCAGGCCGTAGCGCAGGCCGGTGGCGTACATGAACTGCAGTGGCCCGGTGGCGCCGGCGCGCGAGACGGCATGCACACGCCCACCCGACTCCTTGGCCAGGATGCCGAACAGCAGGGCCTCGGGCAGGCCAGCCTGCTCGTACTCCGGCCACATCCGTTCGCGCAACATCTGGTAGTTCTCGAAGGCGTCGACCAGGTTCGGCCGCATCCAGGTCAGCCATTCGTTCAGGGCAGCCTTGACCGGACCGTTCAGCTCGATCACGTCGCGCAGCTCGCGCCCGGCCAGCAGGTTGATCGAGCGCGAGGCCTCCGGCAGGTGGCCCAGCACCGGCGATTCGTGCTCGCCGGCCAGGGTAAGTCCCCTGTCTTCCTCCGCCGCGGCCAGGCCATCCCCGTCGCCGGCGCGTGCAGCGCCCTCGGCCAGCAGGCGATCGTAGGTACCGAACACGCGCGCGGTGTCGCAGCCAGCCAGCGCCGCGCAGCGCGCGGCCAGGGCCTGCAGGTCGAGGCGCGCCGCCTCGCGCTGGGCGCGGGCCTCATCCTCGCCCAGCGACGCGGCCTCGGCGTGACGGCGGCTGGCCTCGTCCAGGCGCTGGTAGAGCGCATCGAGGGTTTCGGGCGTGGCCGGCTCCTTGTTCGTGCCCGAAGGCCGGTTCGGCGAGGCGGCACAGGCCGCCAGCAGGGGCAGGATCAGCAGGAGCAGGCGGACGGGCTTCATCGCAGCGGGCAGGCAGGGGTGAATCGGCAGCACAGTGTAGTGCCTCGCCGCATCCGACTCATGCCCGATAGAATCGGGACCCTTCCCCCACCGGCGCGAACGCATGGATCCGATCTTCCTCGGCAAGGGTGGTCAACCCGTCCACCTCCTGCCGCGCTACGGCAACCGCCATGGCCTCGTGGCGGGCGCCACCGGCACCGGCAAGTCGGTCTCGTTGATGCTGCTGGCCGAGCAGTTCTCGCGCCGCGGCACGCCGGTGTTCATCGCCGACGTGAAGGGCGACATCGCGGGCCTCGCGGTGCCCGGCAGCGACGGCGAGAAGCTGCGCCAGCGCCTGGCACAGATCGGCCTGGACGGCTGGCAGCCCGAGGCCAATCCGGTGATCTTCTGGGACCTCTACGGCGAGCAGGGTCATCCGCTTCGCACCACGGTCAGCGAGATGGGTCCGCTGCTGCTCTCGCGCGTGCTGGAACTGAACGACACCCAGGCCGGCGTGATCGACATCGTGTTCAAGCTGGCCGACGACGAGGGCCTGCTGCTGCTCGACCTCGACGACCTGCGTGCCCTGCTCAACCTGGTGGCGGAGCGCCGCCAGGACATCTCGACCCGCTATGGCCTGGTCAGCGCGCCCTCGCTCGGCGCCATCCAGCGTTCCCTGCTGCGCCTGGAACAGGCCGGCGGCAAGCATTTCTTCGGCGAGCCCGCACTCGACCTCAACGACTTCCTGCGCCAGGACATGTCCGGCCGCGGCATCATCCACCTGCTCGCGGCCGACAAGCTGTTCCTCAGCCCGCGCCTGTATTCGAGCTTTCTGCTCTGGCTGCTCTCGGAGCTGTTCGAGAACCTGCCCGAGGTCGGCGACCTCGAAACACCCAAGCTGGTGTTCGTGTTCGACGAGGCCCACCTGCTGTTCGAGGACTGCCCGCCGGCGCTGAGACAGCGGGTCGAACAGGTGGTGCGCCTGATCCGCTCCAAGGGCGTGGGGGTGTACTTCTGCTCGCAGCTGCCCGACGACGTGCCGGCCGAGATGCTGGGCCAGCTCGGCAACCGCATCCAGCACGCGCTGCGCGCCTTCACCCCGCGCGACCAGAAAGCCGTGCGCACGGCGGCCGAGACCTTCGTGCCGAATCCGGCGTTCGACACGGCCGAGGCCATCACCCGCCTGGGCGTGGGCGAGGCCCTGGTCTCGACCCTGCAGGACAAGGGCGTGCCCAGTCCGGTCGAGCGCACCACGATGGCGCCACCGCGCTGCCGCATGGGCGCGATCACGCCGCAGGAGCGCGCCGCGGTGCGCGCGCGCAGCCCGGTCGGCGCGAAGTACGACGCGGCGCTGAACCGCGAATCGGCGTACGAGATCCTGCAGAAGCGTGCCGAAGCCGCGGCCGCTGCGGCGCAGCAGGCGGAAGCGAACACGGCGTCAACCAAGCCCGGCGCCGGAACGCAGCCGCCGGCACAGGCGCCGCAGCCGGCCGGCAACAGCTGGCTGCGCGATTTCCTCTTCGGAACGGGACGTCGCCAGGGCGCGATCGAGGCCACCGCGAAGTCGGCGCTGCGCACGGTCGGCAATCAGATGGGCCGCAAGCTGCTGCGCGGCATCCTGGGAGGGCTGAGCGGCGGACGCTGATCAATCCGCGGCGGCCGGCTTCGCCGCCGCCTCGGGGCTCCAGACGAAAGGAATGACGTGCCGCATGCGGCGCGGCACGTAGTCCTCCGCGATCGCATCCTGCTCCGGCCGCGGACGCCAGATCACCTCCAGCCGGTGCGGGCCAGGAGTCAGCCCGTTCAAGGGCAGCCAGCCGGACAGGCCGCGCAGGCCAAGGTCGGCGCGCTCGCTCACCACGAATCCATCCAGGGACTGGATCTCGCCGTCGAGGCGCACCTGCCAGAGGCGACGCAGGCAGTCGGCCGCGGCGGCGGCGGCGGCATCCACCTCGGTCTCGCGCTGCATCGCCCGCGCATCGCTGTCGCTCGGATCGAAGCCGAACGCTTGGGGCGTGGACCCGGCGCGCGCCGGGCAGCGCACGCGCAGCACCGGGTCGTCGATCAGGGCGACGTAGGGCAGGAACAGGGGCAGCCAGGCGGTCTCGATCAGCGGCGCGGGGATCAGCGGCCGACTCAACAACGAATCGCGCGGCACGCGCTGCGACTCGTAGTAGGCGCTGCGCAGACCACCCGACACATCGAAGCCCGATGCATAGTGCTGAGTGCCCATCCGATCGAAGGTGCGTCCGCGCTGGAACAGCAGGTTGCTGCCCGACGCGATGCCCATGACCACCGCCATGAACAGCGCGAAGAAGGCGCGCGGCATCAGGTTGCTCTGCAGCGCCAGACGCGTGACCCCCAGCAGACGCGGCGGGAAGAACAACGCTTCCAGCCATGACAGCGCACGGATCGCGCCGCGCAGCAGCGGCCAGCGCGCGGTCGCCGGCAGCCGACGTGCCACCACGCCGTCCAGCAGCCAGCGCGCGAAGGGAACGGCGAAGTAAGCGACGAAGAGCCAGAAGCCGGCAGCGTTGACGAAGGTGTTGGTGCCGCCCAAGGCAGTGCCGAACAGCCCCGCCAGGATGAACAGCAAGGCCAACCAGCCGCCCAGCACCGCCAACGCGATGGCGGAAAAGGTGATCAGCGAGAACAGGGTCGAGGCGACCCGGTCGGCGCGCTCGATACCGAGGTCCAGGCTGGGCAGGCGTCGCTGCAGGCGCTCGCGTGTGACAGGGCCCAGGCCCTGCAGTTGCTCCCAGCGCACGCCCTCAGGGAACACCGCCTTCAGCCCGATCAGGCCCACCCAGTGCGCGCGCACCCCGAGGTGGAACACGAACAGCACCGCCATCACGGCACAGATCGCGCTGAGGATGGGCAGCAGGACCGCGCTCGCGGCCGCGACCGTGATCGACATGCGCGGCACGTAGGCTTCGTACGTTGCCCAGAGCCAACCTGGCAGCCCCAGCAGGGCGAACAGCGACAATCCCGAGATGATCAGCTCGAGCTCGTCCGTGCGCTCGCGCAGGCGCTCGAAACTGACGCGACCGCCGCCGCTGACTTCGGTCTGGCGGTTTGCGGACTCGGACTCGGACATCAGACACCCGTGGCGGGCCGAAAGGTGGGCGCGAGGGTAGCGCAGCGCATGCTGCGTCGCATCGGGCCGGACCGGGTCGGGCTGCTAGACTGCGCGCCGCCCGTTTCCGCGAGATGCTCCGCATGACCGACCACGCTGCGCCGCGCAAGACCGCGGTTGACCACTTCCTGGCCATCGTCGAACGCGCCGGCAATGCGCTGCCGCACCCGGCCACGCTGTTCTTCCTGCTCACGGTCTTCGTGATCCTCGCCAGCGCGGTCGCGGCGCAGTTCGACATCGGCGTGCTGCACCCGAAGACCGGCGAGCCGGTGGCGCCGGTGAACCTGCTCAGCGTCGAGGGGCTGCAGCGCATCATGGCGGGGCTGGTGACCAACTTCACCAGCTTCGCACCGCTCGGCACCGTGCTGGTGGCCCTGATCGGCATCGGCGTGGCCGAGCACAGCGGCCTGATCGGCGCCTGCCTGCGCATCGTGGTGCTCAATGCCCCGCGCTTCCTGCTGACCCCGATCGTGGTGTTCGCCGGCGTGATGTCGAACATGGCCAGCGAGATCGGCTACGTGCTGCTGGTACCGCTGGCCGGCCTGCTCTACGTGGCCGCCGGCCGGCACCCGATCCTCGGCATCGCCGCGGCCTTCGCCGGCGTCTCCGGCGGCTACTCGGCCAACCTGCTGCTGGGCACGATCGACCCGCTGCTGTCAGGCCTGTCGCAGGAAGCCGCGCGCATCGTCGACAGCAGCTACACCGTGAGCCCGGCCGCCAACCTGTTCTTCATGCAGGCCTCGACCCCCATCATCACCCTGCTCGGCTGGTTCGTGACCGAGAAGATCGTCGCCCGTCGCTTCCCCGACGGCGACTACGGCCGCGGCGACGAGAAGATCGAGCCGCTCTCGGCCGCGGAGAAGCGCGGTCTGCTCTACGCGGGGATCGCCACCCTGGCGCTCACCGCCCTGGTGCTGCTGGCCACCGTGCCGGCCAACGGCGCGCTGCGCATCGCCGGCGAACCGGACCTGCTGAAGTCGCTGGCGCCCTTCCTGCACGGCATCGTGGCCCTGATCTTCGTCGCCGGCGCCCTGGTCGGCATCGCCTACGGCGTGGGCGCGGGCACGATCCGCAGCGACGCCGACGTGATCGCGGGCATGTCCAAGTCGATGGGCACGCTTGCCAGCTACATGGTGCTGGTGTTCTTCGCCGCGCAGTTCGTCGCCCTGTTCAACTGGACCCAACTCGGGCTGATATTCGCGGTCGAAGGCGCCGAGTTCCTCAAGTCCATCGGCCTGCCGAAGATCCCGCTGCTGCTGGCCTTCATCCTTCTGACGGCGACGGTCAACCTGGCCATGGGCTCGGCCTCGGCCAAGTGGGCGCTGATGGCGCCGGTGTTCGTGCCGATGTTCATGCTGCTGGGCTATTCGCCCGAGGTCACCCAGACCGCCTACCGCGTGGGCGACAGCGTGACCAACATCATCTCGCCGATGATGAGCTACTTCGCCCTGGTGATCGCCTTCCTGCAGCGCTACGAGCCCAAGGCCGGCATCGGCACCGTGGTGGCGACGATGATGCCCTACTCCATCGTCTTCCTGATCGGCTGGGCGACCCTGTTCTCGCTCTGGATCGTGTTCGGCCTGCCGCTCGGCCCGGGAGCGCCGCTGGTCTATCCCGCGCCCTAGGCGATGGGTCGCTGGCGACCGCCGAATCCGGCCTCGACCGCGCTGATCACGCGCGAGGGTTTCGAACGCCTGCGCGGCGAGCTGGACGAGCTGTGGCGGATGCGTCGCCCGGAGGTGGTCAAGGCCCTCGCCGCCGCCGCGGCCGAGGGCGACCGCTCCGAGAACGCCGAGTACAGTTACCGCAAGAAGCAGCTTGGCGAGATCGACCGCCGTGTGCGCTACCTCAGCAAGCGGCTCGAACGCCTCAAGGTGGTCGAGGCGCCGCCCGGCCGGACCGACGCGGTGTTCTTCGGCGCCTGGTTCGAGCTCGAGCGCGCGCACGACGGCGAACTCGCCCTGTACCGCATCGTCGGCCCGGACGAGACCGATGCCAAACGCGGCTGGATCAGCATCGACGCCCCGCTCGCCCGCGCCGCGCTCGGCAAGCGCATCGACGACGAGTTCGAGGCCGAGCTGCCGCTGGGTCGCTTCCGCTTCGTCGTGGTGGCGGTGCGCTACACGGAAGCCTGACCGCGCCGCGCTGCTGTCGGAGCGGCTTCAGCCGCGACCCAGGCGCCAATCTGCGCGACCCGGTTTCCACACCGCGCAGCCGGCCTGGTCGGGGCTGAAGCCCCTCCTACTGGAAGGCCGTTCGCAGGATGCGGTGAGCAACGCGAACCGCATCGGTTTGGGAGGAGCACAGGCGTCCCGACCTGCCTCGGCGATGCGGTTCGCTGCGCTCACCGCATCCTGCCGTGGTCAGGTCGCGCTCTGATTGCCGATTCCCGGCCGCTCAGCCCAGGTTGATCCAGGTCGCCTTCACCTCGGTGTACTTCTCGAAGGCGTGCAGCGACTTGTCGCGGCCGTTGCCGGACTGCTTGTAGCCGCCGAAGGGTGCGGTCATGTCGCCGCCGTCCCAGTAGTTGACCCACACGCTGCCGGCGCGCAGGGCGCGGGCGACGCGGTGGGCGCGGCCGATGTCGCGCGTCCACAGGCCGGCGGCCAGGCCGTACTCGCTGTCGTTCGCCAGGCGCAGGGCCTCGTCCTCGTCGCTGAACGTGAGCGCCGCCAGCACGGGCCCGAACACCTCTTCGCGCGCGATGCGCATGCCCGGCGCAACGCCGGCGAACACGGTCGGCTCGACGTAGTAGCCGCCGGTCTCGGCCAGCACGCGCGAGCCGCCCAGCGCCAGTTCGGCGCCCTCGGCCTTGGCCGATTCGATGTAGCCCAGCACGCGGGTGAGCTGGGATTCGTCCACCAGGGCGCCCATGCTGGCGTCCGGATCGAGCGGATGGCGCGGGTGCATGGCCTTGGCATGCACCAGCACGCGGGCGAGGAACGCGTCGCGGATCGGCGCCTGCACCAGCAGGCGCGAGGCGGCGGTGCAGACCTCGCCC
>JANJTY010000664.1 GCA_024710865.1 Lysobacteraceae bacterium
CGCGAGACTCCGGACTCCTGCCCTCGCCGCCAGCCCGCTTGACGAATCCCGAATCCCGAATCCCGGCCTTCCGATGTTCACTCCCATCCCCGAACTGCTCGACGAAATCCGCGCCGGCCGCATGGTCGTGATCGTGGACGACGAGGACCGCGAGAACGAGGGCGACCTGATCATGGCGGCCGAGCTGGTGCGGCCGCAGGACCTCAACTTCATGGTCACGCACGCGCGCGGGCTGGTCTGCCTGGCGCTGACGCGCGAGCGCTGCCGGCAGCTCGACCTGGCGCCGATGGTGAGCGACAACCGCTCGCCCTACCAGACCAATTTCACCGTCTCGATCGAGGCCGCCGAGGGCGTGACCACCGGCATCTCGGCCTACGACCGCGCCCACACCATCCGCACCGCGGTGCGGCCCGACGCGCGCCCCGCCGACCTCACCCAGCCGGGACACATCTTTCCGCTCATGGCGCAGCCCGGCGGCGTGCTGAGCCGCAGCGGACATACCGAGGCGGCCAGCGACCTGGCCCTGCTCGCGGGGCTGGAGCCGGCTGGCGTGCTGGTCGAGATCCTCACTGCCGACGGCTCGATGGCGCGTCGGCCGGAGCTGGAGCGCTTCGCCGCCGAGCACGGTCTCAAGATGGGTTCGATCGAGGACCTGATCCGCCACCGGCTTGCCACCGAGCACACGGTCGAGCGCGTCGATGCGCGCGCGATCGAGACCGAGTTCGGCCCCTTCCGCCTGGTGACCTACCGTGATCGCCTCTCGCACGAGGTGCACTTCGCCCTGGTGCGCGGCGAGCCCAAGGCCGATTCCCCGACCCTGGTGCGGGTGCACGTGAAGAACCCGCTGGCCGACGTGCTGCGCTGGCGCCGGCCCGATTTCGGCGTGCCGGTGAGCGAGGCGCTAGCGCGCATCGCCGCGGCCGGCGAGGGCGTGCTGGTGGTGATCTCCGCACCGCACGCGCCCGACGCCCTGCTGGCGCGGGTGCGCGAGCAGCCCGAGGCCGATCCGGGGCGCGTCGTGGAGTGGCGGCGCAACGGCGCCGGCGCGCAGATCCTGGCCGAGCTGGGCCTGCGCCGCCTGCGCGTGATCGGCACGCCGCGGCGCCAGGTCGGCCTGCCGGGCTTCGGCCTGGAAGTGGTGGAGTACGTCGAGCCCTGAGTCGGCCGCAGCGCTGGCGCTTTCGCCTGCCTGGCGTCCGTCCCGGATGCGCTGCGCTTGTCCGGGCCACACGATTCCCGCCGTTCCACGCGCCGCAGGATTCGGGTGAGCGCAGCGAACCGCTTCGGGCGTGGTGGCGATTCAATCCGTGCCGCCGCCTCCCGGCGGCCGCGCGTCGGCTGCCGCTTCGCCGCGCGGAGGCGTTCGCGCCATCGACCGCGGCGCTAGCGGTAGGCCTCCAGGTCCTTCGCGAACAGCGCGCCGATGTCGCGGAAGGCCTTGAACTCGAGCACGTTGCCGCTCGGGTCGCGCACGAACAGGGTGGCCTGCTCGCCGGTGCGGCCTTCGAAGCGGACATAGGGTTCGATCACGAAGGGCACGCCCGCCGCGCGCAGGCGCTGCGCCATCGGTTCGAACCCGTCCCAGGGCAGGATCAGGCCGAAGTGGAAGGCCGGCACGGCGTGGCCATCGACGGCGTTGGTGCTGGCGGCCGGATGCGCCTCGGGGGGCACGCGATGGGCGACGATCTGGTGGCCGGCGAGGTCGAAGTCAATCCAGTCGGCCGATTCGCGTCCGGTCGGGCAGCCCAGCACGCCGGCGTAGAAGCCGCGCGCGGCTTCCAGATCGGTCACGGGGAAGGCGAGGTGGAAGCGCGGACGTTCGGTGCTCATGGGGCGGGGGTTCCGGTGGCGGGAGCGCAGCGGCGCGCGGGTTCCGCATCGCCGCGGTTGAGGAAGGCGCCGGCCGCAGCGGCGGCGCAGTCGTCGTAATCCACCACCGAGTGGCCGGCGATGGGCAGGACCAGGGTCTGCAACTGCGCAAAGCCGCCGCTCGCCGCGAGCGCGACGTCGGAGGGCGTGCGCGGGTCCAGCTCGGCCGCGATCAGCAGGGTCGGCAGGTTGGAGGCGCGCAGGCGCAGCGGTTCCGGGGTCACGCCGAGGCGCTCGCACAGCGCGAAGCTGGCCGCCGGTCGGCGCAGCGCGGTGAGCCAGTCGGGATGCGCCTGCAGCGCGGCCAGTTCGTCCTCGGGCCGGCTGGGCGGGTTGTCGCGGCACTCGATCAACAGGTGCGCGAGCAGGCTGAACTCGGGGTCGTACTCGGCCCAGAGCCATTCGACCACGATCGCCGTCCAGGCCTCGCCCAGCTCGTTCGCGATGAACTCGCGCAGGCGCTGCGGCAGCGCTTCGCTCTCGCTGTCGGCATACAGCACGTGCTCGACCATGCCGAACAGGGTGGGGGCGTCGATCCGCACCGCCTGGCGCGCGCCGGTCAGTTCGTCGTCGACCTCGATGCGGCGCGGCTGGGCATCGGTCGCGGCCAGGGCCGCAGCCAGCAGCTCACGCAGCGGCTGCGCGTCCAGGCCGCAGCGGTCCTCGCGCTGGCGGCAGCGCGTCTCGAAGTCGCGCAGCTGGCGCGCGAAGGTTTCGGGGAAGGCCAGCATCAGGTCGACGCCGGCCGGATAGAAGGAGTCGAGCACGATTCGGTCGACGCCGTCGTCGCCGGTCTGGAACGCCTCGGCCGCGAGCCGCGTGCCGTAGGACACGCCGTACACGCCGACGTCGGCGTAGCCCCACTCGCGCTTGAGCGCCGCGACCAGCTCGCGCAGGTCCTGCGCCGCGGTCGCGGTGGAGTACAGCCCGCGCGCGCGATCAGCCGGATCGACCTGTTCGGCGCAGGCCAGCAGCAGCGGTTCGAGCTGGGCCCACTGCGCGTCGGGATCGAGGTCCTGGTCCAGCATGGCGCGCGAGGCTTCGTCCACCGTCGGGCACGGCAGGCTCGGCTCGGCGTAGCCGGTGCCGCGCTGGTCGTAGAGGATCAGGTCGTGGTCGAGCGCGAGCCGGTCCATCCACTCGCGCCACAGGTCCACGCCTTCGCGGTAGAGGTAGCTGTTGCCGCCGGGGCCGCCGCTCAGGTAGACCGTGGCGCGGCGCGAGGGACCGAACAGCGAGCGCTGCAGTCGCACCACGGGCAGCGCCGTAGCCTCGTCCGCGTCCTGCAGCGAGGGCCAGAGCCAGGCGCAGGCCGAGGCCGAGAACCAGCCTTCGTCGAACCAGCAACCGACCGCTGCCCACGATCCACGGTCCGGAGCCACCGCCGCAGGTTCGTTCGCTGGATCGGACGGATGCCAGCGAAGCAGCCACAGCGACGCCACGATCAGCAGGACAGCAAGCAGGAGCAGGCGGCGCATCGGATCTGGCTGGATGGGTGGGTGGCTAACGATACCTGCCCGGCGATGGGCTGGCACCGGCAGGCCAGGCCGCCGCCGGGGCGAGACGCGCAGTACCTGGCCGCGCCTTCATGCCGTTGCGCCGGTCGCCGCCCTGGCGGCTCCCACGGGTGTGCGGCGCGGTGAGCTGCGCCGTGGGATCCGCTGCAGCGGCGACGGCCGGACGCCAAACCTCATGCGCGCACCGCTCCCGCCCGGATCCGCCGCGCTTCGGGATCGTTTGGGCGCGCACCACGCTTGGCCGAAGCGCCGGCCGGGCCCGACAATGCCCGACCCGCCCGCGCCTTCGCGAACCGCCGATGCGTCCTGCTGCGCTCTCGACCCTCGCGCTTCCCGCCCTGGCCGGGCTGGCGGCATCGACCGTCGTGCTGGCCGATCTCTGCCTGCGCGGGCCGATGGCCTGGCACTACACGCAGCCCGAGGCGATCGAGGGCGGTGTCGAGGCGCTGCTGCTCGCGGCCGCACTGGCGCTGGCGGCCTGGCGCGGTGGCCGCGCCGGCCTGCTGGCAGGTTTGATCGTGGCTGGCCTGTACTTGCGCCGGCACCACGTCGACCTGCCGGTTCTGGCGGCGTGGCTTGCGGCCGAAGGCTGGGTCGCCTGGGGCCTGCGCCTGCAGCGCGGTGCGGCTCCAGCGCGACTGCTCACGGCGGCGGTGCTGGGCTTCGCGCTCTGGCTCGCGCTCAACCTGGTCCTGCACGCGCTCTGGCTGGCGCGACCGCCCGCGCTGCTGATCGCCCTGGCAGGTTTCACCGCGCTCGGCCTGGCCCTGCAGCGCGGCCTGCCGCTGCTCGCGGCCGCGCGCATCGCCTTCACCCCGCTGCCACCGGCGGAGCGCGCGGCCTGGTCGCTCCTGGCCGCGTGGTTGCTCGTGCTGATGGCGCGCAGCAACCAGGTGATCGGCTTCGACACCCTCTGGTATCCAGCCCGCGGTGGCCTGGTGCTGGCGCCCAGCGGCAGCTTCTTCGAGCCGCTCGGACTGGTCTCGGCCGTGCACTACTTCCCCAAGCTCTGGGAGCTGTCGATCCTGCCCTGGGAAGGCCTGGGCGATCTCAGCTTTCCCGCTGCGCAGGCCCTGATCGGATTGGCCGGGGGCCTGACGATCCTGGCGCACTGGATGGGGCAGGGTGGACTGCGGGGAACGCTGCGACCGATCGCCCTGCTCGCGCTGGCCACCCTGCCGGCGCTGGCGGCCTCGGCCCTGCAGCTCAAGACCGACCTGCCGGCCTGGTTCTTTGCGCTGTTTGCGCTGGATGCGGCCCTGCGCTGGTTGCGCGGCGAGGGGGCGGCCCAGCTGTCCTGGTTCCTGCTCGGCACGGGGCTGGCAGTCAGCGCCAAGCTCACCGCGCTGCCCTATCTGCTGGCGACCGCGGCGGTGCTCGCGCTGGCGTTCTGGCGTCGCCCGGAGCTCCGTCCGCGAGGGCGCACCTGGCTGGACTCCGCTGGCCTGGGCTGGGCCTCGGCCCTGGTTCTGGGCATCGGCGCCACGCTCGTGCTCCGCACCGTCTGGCTCGCCGGTGTGCCGACCATCGGACCCGAGCCGGCGCTGCGACTCTGGCTGGCGCTCGGCTTCGAGCTGCGCGAACCCGCCGGCAGCCTGCGCTGGATGCTGCCGCCTGAGTGGGCGGACGCGCCGCGCCTGGCCTGGGAGCTGCTGCTCGCGCCCGCGCAACTGCCCAAGATCCGGATCGGGTGGATCGGGAACATCTGGCTGCTGGCCGCGCTGTTCGCGTTGGGCTGGTCCCTGCGCGCGCAGCGCCCCGAGCCCGGTCCAGGCCTCGACCGCTGGCAACGTGCAGCGCTGTGGGCGCCGGCGCTGGCCGGCCTGTGGCTGATGTTCGGTGTCGGCTACGTCAGCCGCGGCTCGGACGGCAACTACTTCGTCGTGGCGGTCACCGCCGCTGCCCTGCTGGCCTTCGTGGCTGCCGCCCGCCGCGCGCCCGGTGCGGCCGCGCGGGTCGGGCTGGGGCTGGCGCTGGGCAGCGCCTGTCTGCTGCAGGCCAGCCTCGTGTTCGTCGCCGCGGCCTGGTCGCCGCCGGGTACGCGCACCCTCGACCTGCAGCTCGATCGTCCGGTCATCGACACACCGGAGCGTCTGCAGCGCGACCTGAAGCGGCACCGGCTCGAAGGCCTGCGGGCGCGGCTGCAGGCCGAGCCGCACACCACCCGCCTGCTTCTGATCGGCCCTGCGGGCGCTGCGCACCTGCTGCCGGTGCGGGGCGAGAGCCTGGAGCACGTGATGGCCTCGCGGCCAGAGTACATCGCGGGCGCGGAGGCCTTCGCCGGATTCCTGCAGCGCAGCGGAGTGGGCCTGATCGCCATTTCGGCGCACGAGTCGGACGCCGTGCGCGCGGCCCTCGACCAGGCCCTGGCAACGCTTCCGCACGAGGCGATGTGGCGCGATCCCGACTGGCTCCTGATCGCGCTGGGTGAAGGCGCGCGGCAGCGCGATGCGGCTGCCGCGCGCGGGCGTGAAACCGCCCCGCTTACTTCGCCGCCATGAGGGCGATGGTCATGTCCAGCATGCGGTTGGAGAAGCCCCACTCGTTGTCGTACCAGGAGCAGACCTTGACCAGGGTGCCGCCCATGACCTGGGTCAGGGTGCTGTCGTAGACCGAACTGTGCGGGTCGTGGTTGAAGTCGACCGAGACCAGCGGCTTCTCGTTGTAGCCCAGGATGCCCTTGAGCGCGCCTTCGCTGGCGGCCTTGAGCACGGCGTCGATCTCGGCCTTGCTGGTGTCGCGCGCGGCCACGAAGGAGAGGTCGACCACCGAGACATTGATGGTCGGCACGCGCATCGAGAAGCCGGTGAGCTTGCCGTTGAGCTCCGGCAGCACCAGGCCCACGGCCGCGGCGGCGCCGGTCTTGGTCGGGATCTGGCTCATCGTGGCCGAACGCGCGCGGCGCAGGTCCTTGTGGAACACGTCGGTCAGGACCTGGTCGTTGGTGTAGGCGTGGATGGTGGTCATCAGGCCGTGCACGATGCCGATCTTCTCGTGCAGGGCCTTGGCCAGCGGCGCCAGGCAGTTGGTGGTGCAGGAGGCGTTGGAGATGACCTCGAAGCTGCCCTTGAGCTGGTCGTGGTTGACGCCGAACACGAAGGTGCCGTCCACGTCCTTCTCGCCCGGCGCGGAGATGATCACCTTCTTGGCGCCCGCGGCGATGTGCGCGCCGGCCTTGGCCTTGCTGGTGAACAGGCCGGTGCACTCCAGCACCACGTCGACGCCCAGCTCGCCCCAGGGCAGCTTGGCCGGGTCGCGTTCGGCGCAGACCTTGATGCGGTCGCCGTTCACCACCAGGTCGCCGGCGTCCACCTCGACCGTGCCGGGGAACTTGCCGTGCGCGGTGTCGTAGCGGGTCAGGTGGGCATTGGTCTCGGCATCGCCCAGGTCGTTCACGGCCACGATGCGGATCTCGCTGCTGCGGCCGGCCTCGTACAGCGCACGCAGGATGTTGCGGCCGATGCGGCCATAACCGTTGATCGCGACCTTGATGGCCATGGGCGTTGCTCTCCTAGGATGGACGGGGAAAGGCGCGGCCAGGCAGCCCGCGCTGGAACCCGAAATTGTAGCCTGCGGGCCTGCTGCGGTGCAGCGAGCAGGGCGGTCGAGGCTGTCCTCCCGCGTTTGCCGCGGCCGCGCTACGCCGGCTCGAACAGCAGCACCGCTGCCGGCGGTTCCGGCATCAGGTAGTGGTCGGCGAGCAGGAAGGCGAACAGGGCCATCAGGTAGATGACCGAGTAGTTGAACACCTGCATCGCGAACAGCTCGCCCGGCGGGTTCATCAGGCGGATGGCGTAGTAGAGGAACATGCCGCCCAGCACGAGCGCGCCGCCGAGGTAGAACAGGCCGCTCATGCCGGTGGCCCAGGGCAGCACGGTGCAGACCACCAGCAGCACGGTGTAGAACAGGATCTGCCAGCGCGTGTAGGTGACGCCGTGGGTGACCGGCAGCATCGGGATCATGGCGCGGGCGTAGTCCTCGCGCCGGAAGATGGCCAGGGCCCAGAAGTGCGGTGGGGTCCAGACGAAGATGATCAGCACCAGCAGCAGGGCGTGCGGGTGCAGTTCGCCGG
>JANJTY010000683.1 GCA_024710865.1 Lysobacteraceae bacterium
ATCACGTGCGAGGACCCCATGCAGCGGGACATCGCGGCCATGACCCACGTCGCGATGTTCGAGGCGATCAACGCGGTCGATCCGAAGTTCGTGCCGTACACGGATCGAATCGAAGCGCCCGCCGGTAGTTCGGCGGACGCTGCAGCGGCCAGCGCAGCGCATGATGTGCTGCAGGCACTGTGTCCGGACCAGTCCGGCGTCTTCGACACGGCGCTCGAGGCGGCACTTGGCCGGGTCGAAGACGCGGCGGCCCGGGATGCGGGGGCCGCGGTCGGGCGCAGGGCGGCAGCGGCCGTCATCGCCGCGCGTTCCGACGCTGGCGCCCAGCGCAAAGACTCACTCTTCGCTCCCAAGGTGCCCGGAGAGTATGTGCCGACGGTACCGCGGATCGGCAGCGCGATCGCCACGATGCGGCCGTGGATCATGCGCACGCCCGAAGAGCTGCGTCCGGCGCCGCCGCCGACCCTCGACAGCGCGGTGTGGGAGCGCGATTTCGAGGAAATCCGGCGCATGGGCGGCAAGAAAGCGAAGGACCGCAATCCCGAGCAGAGCGACATCGCGAAGTTCTGGGGCAGCCGTGACGTCCGCATCGTGCTGCGCCAGTTGGTGTCGCGGCCCGGCCGCGCGCTGGTCGACGACGCGCGCTTCCTGGCCCTGGCCGAAATGGCGTGGACCGACTCGTACGTGTCGATGATGGACGGAAAGTACGCCTACATGTTCTGGCGGCCGGTGACGGCCATCCGCCATCTGGTGGACGACGGCAATCCTGCGACGGAGGCGGACCCGGCCTGGGAGCCCCTGCTCGGCAGCACGCCCGCCCACCCAGAGTATCCCTGCGGACATTGCCTTTCGGCCGGCGCGGTCGGTGCGGTGATCGAGGCCGAGTTCGGCGCTGCCGCCCCCTCGATCGTGCTCGAACTCGAGAACACGCTGCCTCGCCGCTTCGACACGCCGCGCGAGTACATCGACGACGTCAGCGAATCGCGCCTGCTCGGCGGCGTGCATTACCGGTTCTCCGTCGATGCAGGACGGGACGCAGGCATGGCGCTGGGCAAGCTGGCCGTTGAGCGACAGCTGCGTCCGCTGGGCGGTGCCGACTAACCTTCCGCCGTTGCCGTTTGCGCCAAGGGCGTTGGCACTGCCGAAGCTGGCACCGATGCGCTTGGGCGTTCGGTGCGTGCCGGCCTCAACAAAAACGAAAAAACCGGCCTTGCGGGCCGGTTTCTCCTGGAGCATTGGTGGAGCGGAGGAGGATCGAACTCCCGACCTTCGCATTGCGAACGCGACGCTCTCCCAGCTGAGCTACCGCCCCACGTGCAGGGCGCGCATGATAGCGGGATGCGCAGAGATTGGGTAGTCCGGCGCCGACGCCGCGTTCAGTCGAGCGCTGCGCGCAGGGGGGCCTGCAGCAGGCTTGCCCGCCAGCCTTCCAGCATTGCGGGCCAGCGATCGGGCGTCTGCGCGAGGGCTTCCAGACTGGCCCGGTTCGCCAGCAGAGGCTCGGGCAGGTCGAGCTCGCCGGCGATCTTCGCCACGGCCTGCTGCAGGCGCTTGACCCTGGAGCGCAACGCCGGCGCCGGCTCCGTCGCCAGCGGGATGTCGCGTTCGCCGTCCTCCAGCGGGCGAATCAATTCCTGCCAGAGTTCGCCGCGCAGCCGCCGCGGCGCCTTCGGATGGGCGTCGAGTCGCGCTTCGTACTCGCCGCGCTGGGCGGGCAGCCGTGCGGCAAGGTCGATGGCCAGGTCGTTTTCCAGCAGCCAGCGGCGTGGGCGATCCTGCGCTCGCGCCTGGCGCTCGCGCCAGAGCAGGAGCCTGCAGAGGCGGGCCTGTGCCTCGGGGTCGAGGCGTTGCGCCGAGCGCAGCGCGAGGTGCGGATGGGGGTCGTCCGACGTCGTGGTCGCGCGCAGCAGGCGTGCGCAATCCTGCGCGTGCCAGTCCAGTCGGCCGAGTCGTTCAAGCCGCCCGCGCAGGAGCTCGGCCGCCGCGTCGAGGTGGCGCACGTCCTCCGCGGCGTAGTGACGCTGGGACTCGCTGAGCGGGCGCGCCAGCCAGTCCGAGCGGGTTTCGCCCTTTTCCAGTTCCACCCCGAGCAGGTTGGCCACCAGCTTCTGGTAGCTCAGGCCCATGCCCAGGCCGCACATGGCCGCGGCGATCTGGGTGTCGAACAGGGGCGAGGGCAGGGCGCCGTAGTGGTGGCGCAGGGCCTCGATGTCCTCGCTCGCGCTGTGCATGCGCTTCTCGACGGTGGCATCGCCCAGCAGGCCGACCAGTGCCGGGGCCTCGGGCAGCGCGACCGGATCGATCAACAGGATGGCGTCGGGCAGGGCGAGCTGCACCAGCGCCAGGCGCGGAAAGTAGGTGCGTTCGCGGATGAACTCGGTGTCGAGCGCGAGTGCGCGCGTGGCGGGGGCGCCGGAGAGGCGCTCGGCGAGGGCGTCCGGTGTGTCGATCCAGTGGTCCAAATGCCTGATCCTGTTCTCGCCGCACCTTGCTTGCGGCCCGGCGGACAATAGCCTAAGTTCAGGCCGCACCGGCAACGCGCCGCTGCGATCGATGCCCGCATTGCACAGGGACCCTGCTTGCCGACTCGCCGATTCCGCGGTTGTTCCCTTACCGTGCTGCTGCTGGCGCTGGTCGCGTGCGGTCAGGACGAGCCTGCACGGGTAGAGCCCGCGCCGGCGCAGGCCGCGCCGACGCAGCCGCCGCAGGCGGCCGCGCCCGAAGCCGAGCAGGAAGCGACCCAGGACATCCGTCGACGCCTGGTCGATGCGACGGCCCAGGCGCCCGAGTGGTCGCCCGAGTTGCGCCTCGAACCCGACGCCTCGGTTGCCCAGCGACTGGGGCAGGCCGATGCCGCCTTCGCCGAAGGACGACTGCTGGAAGGCGAGAACAGTGCCCTCGGACTGTTCCTGTCGATCCTGCAGGTCGAGCCGCGCCAGGCCGAAGCGGAGGCTGGCGTGGACCGCGTGGCCGAGGCGCTGCCCGGGCGCGTTTCGGCCTTGCTCGACGCGGGCGAGCTGGAATCCGCCGCGCTGCACCTCTCGACCCTGAGGCGCCTGCGTCCCGGCCATGCGGGGCTGTCCGAGTTGGAAGCCCGTCTGCAATCGCAGCGTGCCGTGGCGCTGCTGCTGGTCGAGGCCGGGCGTCTGCTCGAAGCCGGCCAGTTGATCGAACCGCCGGGCGAGAACGCCGCGGCGCTCTATCGCGAAGTGCTGCGCGAAGCGCCTGGGCAGGCCGAGGCCCAGGCCGGGCTGGCGCGGGTGGAATCGGCCCTGATCGCGCGCGCCTCGCTCGCGGCCGAGGCTGGAAGCTACGAAGAGTCCGACCGGCTGCTGGCCGAGGCTGGCAGGCTGCGTCCCGGATCTCAGCGGGTCCAGAACGCCAGCACCCGCATCGTGGAACTGCGCCAGGACCGCGCTGCGCGGCTCCTGGCGGACGGGCAGGCCGCTGTCGAGGCGGGCGATCTGCAGGCCGCTGACCGAGCCTTGGTCGAGCTGGAGCAGGTATCGGCGCAGGCCCAGGGACTCGACGAACTCCGCGAGCGGATCGAGAACGCCCGCATCTACGGCGGCAAGCGGCCGGGCCTGGTCTTCAGCGACCGACTCGCCGATGGCAGCGAGGGGCCCGCGCTGGTGGTGATTCCAGTGGGCCGTTTCGAGATGGGCTCGCCGCCGGGCGAGGCCGAGCGCAAGCCGAACGAGGGGCCGCTGCGCAGCGTGACGTTCGCGCGCGGTTTCGCCATCGGCCGCAACGAGCTCAGCGTCGGCGAGTTCGCGCGCTTCGTGGCCGCCAGCGGTTACGTCCCGACCTCCCAGGCCGTGCGCCGTTCGACCGCCTACGACGAGCGCAGCGGCAGCCTGGCCGAGCGGCGCGGGGTGGACTGGCAGGACGACTACGCGGGTGCGAAGGCCGGCGACACCCTGCCTGTGGTGCACGTTTCCTTCGAGGACGCCACGGCCTACGTCGCCTGGCTTTCGCAGCAGACCGGCAAGCGCTATCGGCTGCCCTCGGAAGCCGAGTTCGAGTACGTCCTGCGCGCGGGCAGCGCGGCGCGCTACCCCTGGGGCGATGGCGACCCTGCACGTGTGCTTGCCAACCTCACCGGTGACGGCGATCGATCGCCGTCGCGGCGGACCTGGGCCAATGCCTTTCCACACTACAGCGACGGCTTCTGGGGCCCGGCGCCGCTGGGCAGCTTCGAACCCAACGCCTTCGGGGTGCACGACATCGGCGGCAATGTCTCCGAGTGGACGGAAGACTGCTGGCACGACAGCTACGCGCGCGGACCGGTGGACGGCAGCGCCTGGGTCAATCCGGGCTGCACGCGGCGGGTGATCCGCGGTGGATCCTGGGCCAGTTCGCCGGACCAGGTGCGTTCGGCCTTCCGCCTCACGGCCGTGCCCGGCGCGACCAATGCCCGCGTCGGCATCCGTATCGCGCGCGACCTCTGAGACCCGCGATTGTCGCTGCGCCTGGACTGCGATAATCGCGGCAGGCTTCTACATCTCCAGGTGAACATGGACATCCGCATCGGCACGGGCTACGACGTGCATGCCTTCGGCCCCGGCGACCACGTCATGCTGGGCGGCGTGCGCATTCCGCACGCATGTGGCCTGCGCGCGCATTCGGACGGCGACGTGCTGCTGCACGCGCTTTGTGACGCGCTGCTCGGGGCCCTGGCCCTGGGCGACATCGGCCACCACTTTCCGCCCGGCGACGAGCGCTGGAAGGACGCCGACAGCCGCGAGCTGCTGCGCTCGGTGCGCGCGCTGCTCGATGCGCGCGGCTGGCGGGTCGGCAACGTCGATGCGGTGGTGGTCTGCGAGCGGCCGCGGCTGGCGCCGCACGTCGAGGCCATGCGCGCCTGCATCGCCGCCGACCTGCGCGTCGGGGTGGACGCGGTCAGCGTGAAGGCCACCACCAGCGAGCGGCTGGGCTTCACCGGGCGGGAAGAGGGCATCGCGGCCCAGGCGGTGGTGCTTGTCCGACATGCGTGAGCGACCCGCAGCGTTCGGGGAGCCGGTACTGACGGCGCGGCTGCGCGCCGCGCCGGCCGATTTCCGTGTCGACGAGCTGTTCTCGTTCGAGCCGGCCGGAGCGGGCGAGCATTGGCTGCTCACGGTCGAGAAGACCGGCGCGAACACGGCCTGGGTCGCGGGACAGCTCGCGCGCTGGGCCGGCATCGCGCCGGTCGGGGTGGGCTACGCCGGGCTGAAGGACCGCCACGCGGTGACCACGCAGCGCTTCAGCCTGCACCTGCCGAAGCGCGTGGCGCCGGACCTTGCGACGCTCGCGATCCCCGGTGTGCGCGTGCTCGAAGCGCACTGGCATTCGCGCAAGCTGCCGCGCGGCGCGCTCGCCGGAAACCGCTTCGAACTGCGGCTGCGCGAGGTCGCGGGAGACCGCGACGTGATCGAAGCGCGCCTGCAACGGCTGCGCGACGAGGGCGTCCCGAACTACTTCGGCGCGCAGCGCTTCGGGCGCGGGGGCGACAACCTCGCCGCGGCGCAGCGCATGTTCGCCGGCGAACGGGTGCGACGCGAGCAGCGCTCGATCCTGCTTTCGGCCGCGCGCAGCGCGCTGTTCAACGCGGTCCTGGCCGAGCGCGTGCGGCTGGGCAGCTGGAACCGCGGGCTGCCCGGCGAGGTATGGATGCTGGACGGGCGCGGCAGCATCTTCGGGCCGGAGTCCGATCCAGCGGAGCAGGACGCACTGGCGCAGCGCTGCGCGCGCGGCGAGATCCATCCGACCGGTCCGCTGTGGGGCCGGGGCGGGCTGCGCGGCATGGATGAAGCCGCCGCCCTGGAACGCCGCGTCGCCAGCGACTGGTCGGAGGTATGCGCCGGCCTGGAGTCCGCGGGACTGCAGCAGGAGCGCCGCGCCCTGCGCCTCATGCCGCGGGCGATGGACTGTGAATGGGAGGATCCAGCCACGCTCGTCCTGCGCTTCGAACTGGCGCCCGGCTGCTACGCCACCAGCGTGCTGGAGGCGTTGGGCGAGTGCAATGATTGCGGCGGAGATTCAAGGTCCGACGACGCGGAGTAGCTGCGGACTCGTTCTGCCTTCTGCGCAAGACGACGCCAGCGGGCATGGCATGGGGCGCGCTCCGCCGCGCGCGCTTGCAGCAGTGAGAACGCGCCGCCCAGATGCACGAAGCCGGCCCTTTGGCCGGCTCCGAGTGTGGTGCGTGGTGGCTCCGCCTCAGGTCTGCGGCGCAGGCCCGCCGAGAGGACCCGCTGCGGCGCCGGACTCCGGCCGTGCCGGCGGCTGCGGC
>JANJTY010000694.1 GCA_024710865.1 Lysobacteraceae bacterium
TGATTCGTGATTGGTGATTCGTGATTCGTAAGAGCAGGCCGCGGCTGACTGGAGCGCTGTGCTCGTCCCCGGCGCACTGCCGCGGCCGTGGCCCTGTCTGGATCCCGTTGTCACGCTCCTCTCGCTCCTGACTGCCTCGACCCCAAAACCCACTAAACTGCCGGATCGCGGCGCTACGTCTCGCGGCTGGGGCCGGCTCCAAGCCCCCGGCGACCCGCGACTCCGCTCTCACGAATCACGAATCACCAATCACGAATCACGGCTTGAATGACCACCCGCCTCGTCTCCCCCGACTCCGACAGCGACGAAGCCCGGCTCGATGCCTCGATCCGGCCGCGCGTGCTGGACGAGTACCTGGGGCAGGAGCCGGTGCGGGAGCAGATGAAGATCTACATCGAGGCCGCCAAGCGGCGCGGCGAGGCGATGGACCACGTCCTGATCTTCGGGCCGCCGGGCCTGGGCAAGACCACGCTCTCGCACGTGATCGCGAACGAACTGGGGGTCAGCCTGCGCCAGACCTCGGGGCCGGTGATCGAGCGCGCCGGCGACCTGGCCGCGCTGCTCACAAACCTGCAGCCGCACGATGTGCTGTTCGTGGACGAGATCCACCGGCTCTCGCCGGTGGTGGAGGAGATCCTCTATCCCGCGATGGAGGACTACCAGATCGACATCATGATCGGCGAAGGCCCGGCGGCGCGTTCGATCAAGCTCGACCTGCCGCCCTTCACCCTGATCGGCGCCACCACCCGCGCCGGCCTGCTCACCAGCCCGCTGCGCGACCGCTTCGGCATCGTGCAGCGCCTCGAGTTCTACTCGCCCGCGGAGCTGACCTCGATCGTGCGCCGCTCGGCCCGCATCCTCGGCATCGTCTGCGAGCCGGAGGGCGCGGCCGAGATCGCGCGCCGCTCGCGCGGCACCCCGCGCATCGCCAACCGCCTGTTGCGCCGCGCGCGCGACTACGCCCAGGTCAAGGCCGAGGGCATCATCAGCCTGGCCGTGGCGCAGGAGGCGATGAAGCTGGTCAAGGTCGATGCCGAGGGTTTCGACGAGCTCGACCGCCGCCTGCTGCGCACCATCATGGAGAGCTTCGAGGGCGGCCCGGTCGGCGCGGAATCGCTGGCTGCGGCGATCTCGGAGGACCGCGGCACGATCGAGGACGTGCTCGAACCCTACCTGATCCAGCAGGGCTTCCTGGTCCGCACCGCGCGCGGTCGCATGGTCACGGCCAAGGCCTGGCGCCATTTCGGCCTGAAGGCCCCGCGCCGGCCGGACGACCTGTTCGCGGAGGCTCCCGATGCCTGAGGGCACTGCGGGGCCGCTGTTCAGCCATCCGCTAAGGGTTTACTGGGAAGATACCGACGGTGGCGGCGTGGTCTACCATGCCGGCTACCTGCGCTTCCTCGAGCGGGCCCGCACCGAATGGCTGCGGGCGCGCGGGGTGGAGCAGGCGCACTGGCAGCGCGAGCACGACACGGTGTTCGCGATCCGGGCCCTGCGGATCGACTTCCGCGTCGCGGCGCGTCTGGACGACGCGCTGGTGGCGACGGTGGAATCGGTCTGGCGGCGTTCGGCCAGCCTGCGCTTCGCCCAGCGCATCCTGCGCGCGGTCGACGGCCAGGTGCTGGCGGAGGCCGAGGTGCGGGCGGCCTGCCTGCGCGCGTCGGACTTCCGCCCGCGGCCGCTGCCGGCCGGGCTGCTGGACGATTTGCCGCCCGAGCCGGGGCGCGCAGGCTGAGTCACATTCCCGCCGACCGGCGGGGCGAACTTTCCTTGGAGCGGAAACCATGAACCACGAGCTGAACATGCTCGAACTGATCTTGGGCGCGAGCCTTCCGGTGCAGCTGGTGATGCTGCTGCTGCTGCTCGGTTCAGTCGCGTCCTGGGCCATCATCTTCGCCAAGAAGCGGGCTCTGGATCGGGCCGTCAACGAGGCCGATGATTTCGAGGAGCGCTTCTGGTCTGGTGCCGACCTCGGCCAGCTGTTCAAGGACTCGTCCAGTGGCGAACGTCGCGCCTGGGGCATGGAGGCGATCTTCGAGGCCGGCTTTCGCGAGTTCGCCAAGCTGCGCCAGCGCCGCGGCGTCGATGCCCGGACCCAGCTCGAGGGCGCGCAGCGCGCCATGCGCACCAGCCTGACGCGCGAGATCGATCGCCTGGAGCACAACCTGGAGTTCCTCGCCAGCGTCGGCTCGATCGCGCCCTACGTCGGCCTGTTCGGCACCGTGTGGGGCATCATGATCAGCTTCCAGGGCCTGGCCAACGTCAAGGAAGCCACCATCGCCACCGTGGCGCCCGGCATCTCCGAGGCCCTGATCGCCACCGCCATGGGCCTGTTCGCCGCGATTCCCGCGGTCTGGGCCTACAACCGGTACGCAACCCGGGTCGAGCGGCTGAACCTGCGCTACGAGAACTTCGCCGAGGAGTTCAGCTCGATCCTGCAGCGGCAGGCGCATCTGGAGTAGGTGGAGCCGGGATTCGGGATTCGGGATTCGCAACGGCCGGGTCCCACGCACCTCGCCAGACCCGCACCGGCTACTCCTGCGTTGCGGTCTAGACACTTGAACAGGTAACCGCCATGTCCGTGCGCAATCCGCGTCGGCGCCGCAAGCTCAAGAACGAGATCAACGTCGTTCCCTACATCGACGTGATGCTGGTGCTGCTGATCATCTTCATGGTCACCGCGCCGTTGTTGAACCTGGGCGTCGAGATCGAGCTGCCGGAGTCCAACGCCCGTCCAATCGAGACCGAGAAGGACCCGGTGATCGTCGAGATCACCGCCGACGGCCGCTACTTCCTGACCCTGCAGGGCGCGCCCAGCGAGGAGATCGACGCCGAGGGCCTGGTCGCCAAGGTCGGCGCCTTCGCGCGCCAGAACCCGGAGGTCGGGGTGCTGATCGCGGGCGACCAGCGCGTCGACTACGGCACGATCTACCAGGGCATGGCGCTGCTGCAGCAGGCCGGTGTGCCCAAGGTCGGCCTGATGAGCAAGCCGGTGCAGGACTGATCGCGAGCCTCCCCGACGTGAGCACGCACGCCAGCGACGAACGCCGCGACAACTGGCTGGGCTTTGGCCTGGCCCTGCTGCTGCATGGCCTGTGCGCCGCCCTGGTCCTGCTCGGCGTGCTCTGGACGCGCGAGCAGCGACCGGTCTCGGTCGCGGGCGAGCCGATCGAAGCCGTGCTGGTGGACCTGTCGTCCCTGCCGACCTCGCCCGCGCCGCCGCGCCCGTCGCCGCCGGCGCCGCAGGAAACCGCACCGCCGCCGCAGCCCCGGCCCGAGCCGCGCCCGCAGCAGGCAGTCGAACCGCCGCAGCCGCAGCCGCAGGCGCCCGTCCAGCGTCCTGATTCGGTCGACCAGGAGCGCGCCGCGCGCCTGGCCCAGCAGCAGGCCGCCGAGCGCGCCGAGCAGGAGCAGCGCGAACGCCGCCGCCAGGAGCAGGTGCTGCTGGAGGAGAAGCAGCGCCAGGAGCAGGCCGAGCGGCGCGAGCGTCTGCGCAAGATGGAAGAGGAGCGCATGGCCCAGCTGGCCGATATCCGTCGCCAGCGCGAGCAGGCCGAGGCCGAGCGCAAGCGCGAGGAAGAGCGCCTGGCCCAGATTGCCGACCGTCGCCAGCAGGAATCGGTGCGGGCCGAGGCCAACCGGCCTGCGCCGGCGCAGATCGGTAACCGCGGAGACTCCAACGACCTCGCCGCGCGCTACCAGCTCGCCATCCAGCAGGCCGTGACCGCGGCCTGGCTGCGGCCGGAGAGCACGCGTGCCGGCGTTCAGTGCCGCATCCGTATCGTGCAGATCCCGGGCGGGGAGGTGATCTCGGCCAGCATCGCCTCGCCCTGCAACGCCGATGAACTCACCCGCGGCTCGATCGAGCGCGCCGTGATGCGGGCCCAGCCCTTGCCCTACCGCGGCTTCGAATCCGTGTTCGCGCGCGAAATCACCTTCACCTTCCGTTACGACGGCGAATGACCATGACCCGACTGCTCGCGCTGTTCCTGCTGCTCCTGCTTCCGCTCTCGGCCGCGCGCGGCCAGGGCCTGGAGATCGACATCGTCGGCGGCCATGCCGCCGCCCTGCCGATCGCCGTGGTGCCCTTCGAGTACCTCGGCGCCTCGGCCCCGCCCGACACCGACGTGGCCCAGGTGGTGCGTGCCGACCTCAACCGTTCCGGCTCGTTCCGGACCCTGGCCGATGCCGACATCGTCGAGCGTCCGCTGCGTCAATCGGAGGTCAACTTCGCCACCTGGCGCCTGCTGCGTCAGGATTTCCTGCTGGTCGGACGGGTGATCGATGCCGCCGGCGGCGAGTACCGCGTCGAGTTCGAGCTGTTCGATGTCGCCAAGCAGGAGCGCATGCTCGGGCTGGCCCTGAGCGGGCGTCCAAACGCGATGCGCGACGTCGCCCATCAGGTCGCCGACATCGTCTACGAGAAGATCCTCGGCGTGCGGGGGGCATTCTGGACCCGCATCGCCTATGTCACCGCCAGCGGCACCGGACGCGACATCCAGTACGCCCTGGTGGTGGCCGATGCCGACGGCTACAACCCACAGACCATCGTACGCTCGCGCGAACCGCTGCTGTCGCCGGCCTGGAGCCCGGACGGCCGCCGCTTGGCCTACGTCAGCTTCGAGCGCGGCAACTCCTCGATCTACCTGCAGGAGATCGGCACCGGCCAGCGCGAGCTGCTGACCAGTTTCAAGGGGATCAATGGCGCGCCTTCGTTCTCGCCCGAGGGCGGGCACCTGGCCCTGACCCTGTCCCGCAGCGGCAATCCCGAGATCTACGTGATGGACCTCGCCAGCAAGGCCCTGACCCAGCTCACCAACCACTGGTCGATCGACACCGAGCCAACCTGGCTGCCCGATGCCAGCGCCATCCTGTTCACTTCCGACCGTGGCGGCAAGCCGCAGATCTACCGGGTGCCGGTCGGTGGGGGCAGCGCCGAGCGGGTCACCCGCCAGGGCGAATACAACGCCCGTGCCACGGTTTCCTACGACGGCAAGAAGATTGCTATGGCGCAGGGCGCCGGCAATGTTTATCGTATTGCGCTTCTGGATCGAAGCATGGGCGAGCCGGGGCAGGTCAGCTTCCTGTCTCCCGGGACCCTGGACGAGTCCCCCAGCTTTGCCCCGAATGGAAGCATGGTCCTGTACGCTGCGCGCGAGGGAAGCCGCGGCGTGCTTTATGCCGTCTCCGCCGATGCGCGGGTACGGCAACGCCTGGTTTTGGCGGATGGCGACGTCCGGGAGCCCGCCTGGTCGCCCTTCCGCCCGCGGACGCGCTGAACCGGCTTCGGCCGGGTCGGCGCGCGGAACAGGGAGGCTCCGTATCCCAACGGTTCACCAAGCGCCGTCGGGACCTGCGAAAAGGCCCGCGGGCTCGTGACACGCGATTCCCAGACTGCACCACTCCAAGAACATTACTCGCCCCTAGGAACGACCATGAACACCGTTACCCGCCTCCTGCTCTCGGTGGCCCTCGCGCTCTCCGTTGCCGCCTGCGCCAAGAAGGTGAAGGAAGAACCCGCTCCGGCTCCGGCCCCTCCGCCGCCGGTCGACACCACGCCCGTCGACGACGGCCGCTACTCGCCGGAAGACCTCGACACCGACGCCTGCCTGCGCCAGCGCGTGGTCTACTTCGACTTCGACATGAGCAACATCAAGCCGGAGTTCCAGGCCATCCTGTCCTGCCACGCCAAGTACCTGCGTGACCGTCCGTCCGCCCGCATGACCCTCGAAGGCCACGCCGACGAGCGCGGCACGCGTGAGTACAACTTGGGCCTGGGCGAGCGCCGCGGCAATGCCGTGTCCGAAGCCCTGCGCGCCAACGGCGGCTCGGCCTCGCAGATCGAAGTCGTGAGCTACGGCGAAGAGCGCCCGACCTGCACCGAGAGCAACGAAGGCTGCTGGTCGCGCAACCGTCGCGCCGAGATCATCTACACCGCCCGCTGATGCGCGCGACGTCCGTTCTCGCAACGGTGCTGACGGCGGCGTTTGCCGCCGTCAGCGTTTCCCCGGCCGCCGCCCAGGGCAGCCGGCTGAGCCTGGCCGAGCGCGTGCAGCGCCTCGAGGCCCAGGCCCAGGGCGGGGGGCC
>JANJTY010000696.1 GCA_024710865.1 Lysobacteraceae bacterium
AGCCCCAGAACACGAAGGCGGCCAGCTTGTCCGAGATCAGCCGCACGTGGCAGGTGCGCTGCACCACGTACAGGCTGGTGGCGAACAGGCCGCAGCCGCCGAAGGCGAAGATCACCGCATTGGTGTGCAGGGGGCGCAGGCGCCCGTAGCTCAGCCAGGGGATGTCGAAATTGAGGGACGGCCAGTAGAGCTGGGCCGCGATCAGGACGCCCACCACCATGCCGACGATGCCCCAGACGAGCGTCATCACGGCAAACTGGCGGACGACCTTGTCGTTGTAGGTCGCTTGCGGATTCATGTCACCCCCGATGCTGTGTCGCAACAAATTGTCCCGGCCGGCAAGGCCGGGGGTTTTGACCTCGATCAACTGTGCCGCCCCGATCGCCCCCTCACGGGACGCACCAGCGGCCGGCGTCGTGGCTCACGCCCCGGCCGCGGGCAGGGCGTGGGCCACCCCGGTGGCGAAGAAGCGCTCGATCGAAACCGGCCGATGCAGGGCGTAGCCCTGCGCATAGTCCACCCCGAGCGCGCGCAGGCGCGCCAGCGCCTCCTGCGAGCCGACGCACTCGGCCACGGTGCGCTTGTCGAGCACGCGCGCGATGTCGGCGATGGCGCGAACCACGGCCAGGGCCAGGGCCGACTCCTCGACCGTGCGCACGAAGCTGCCGTCGATCTTGAGGAAGTCGACGTCCAGTTCGCCGAGGTAGCCGAAGGAGCAGAAGCCGCTGCCGAAGTCGTCCAGGGCGAAGCGGCAGCCGAGCGCGCGGATGCCCTGGATGAAGTGGCGGGCGCGGGCCAGGTCGCGCACCGCGCTGGTCTCGGTGATCTCGAAGCAGATCTGCTCCGGGCGCAGGGTCGAGGCAGCCAGGCGGTGGCGCACGAACTGGCCGAAGGCCTCGTCCTCCACCGCGGCCGCGGTCAGGTTGAGGCAGCACAGGCCGACCTCGGCCGAGGCTTCGGGATGGCGCGCGAACCAGTCCAGGGTGTGCTCGAACACGTAGCGGTCGAGCTTGACCCCGAGCTTGAAGCGCTCGGCCGCCGGCACGAACTCGCCCGGCATCAGCAGCTTGCCGCTGGTCGGGTCGTACAGGCGCAGCAGGATCTCGAAATGGCGGCGGCCGTCGTCGACGCCCTGCAGCGGCGCGATGCGCTGGCAGTGCAGCTGGAAGTGCTCCTGCTGCAGGGCGGCGTTGAGGCGCATGGCCCAGCGCATGGCGATGGTCTGCTCGTGCACGTTGCCGTGCCCGGGCGTGGCGACCTCGACCCGGTTGCCGCCGCGTTCCTTGGCCACGAAGCAGGCCGCGTCGGCATCGGCCAGGATGCGCTCGAACTCGGCCACGCCGGTGCGGAAGGGGAGCAGGCCGATGCTGGTGCCCGGCGAGAGCACGTGGCCCTCCCAGGCGAAGCGGTAGTTCGCGACCGCCTCGCGCATCAGCTCGGCGCGGTGCTTGGCCTGGTGCGGCGAAACGTGGCGCATCAGCACCGCGAACTCGTCGCCGCTGATGCGGGCCAGGATGTCCTGCGGCCCGAGCTGCGACTGCAGGATGCCCGCCACCGCGCGCAGCAGCTCGTCGCCGGCGCGGTGGCTGACGATGTCGTTGACCAGCTTGAACTGGTCGAGGTCGAGGTAGGCCAGGGCCAGCGGCTCTTCGTCGCGCCGCGCCAGGATGGCGCGCGCCTGGTCCTCGAAGGCGCTGCGGTTGGGCAGGCCGGTGAGGCTGTCGGTCTGGGCCTTGCGCAGCATGCGGAAGGCGGCGGCGCGGCTCTCGAAGCTGGCCGCCGACAGCACCTGCGGCACGATCGCCACCACGCACATGAAGACCAGCAGGATCACCGCATCGAGCAGGCCGGTCGGGGTCGGGAAGCCGGCCAGGCCGAGACCCAGCAGCATGGTGAAGAACAGCGCCAGCACCGCGGTCGCGACCGCGGTGAACAGCGGTTCGAAGCGCTGCGCGCTCCACAGCAGCATCGCCAGCGGCAGGCCGGCCAGCCCGACCGCATAGGCGCCGCTGTAGCGCCCAGACCAGAGCACGGCGAAGGTCAGCAGGCACAGGCCCAGCACCCAGGCGATCTTCTCCGGCAGCTTGGCGAAGCCCATGCCCGGATGGCCCACGAACGCGGCCTTGCCGCCGACCAGGGCCAGCATCGCGGCCGGCGCGATGGTGATGACGCCGAACAGGTTGCTCAGCGCCCACTGCGCCAGGCCCGGCAGGAAGGCCTCGCGCTCGAGCATGCCGGCATGGACCAGGCCGGTCACGCCGATCAGCGCGCTCAGGCCCACCATCACCAGGCCCCCCTGCAGCAGGGTCAGCCCGGAGCGCACGCTGAAGCGGACCGGCGCCTCGGGCTGGAAGCGCCGTACCAGGGCCACGCCGATGACCGGCGGCAGCACGTTGCTGAGCAGCGAGTAGGGCACGAACAGCGACGGGACCGGCGACACCACGAAGTGCAGGATCAGCACCGAGACCGCGATGAAGGGCCACCAGCGCAGGCCCCAGATGAGCAGGGCGGCGTAGGCCAGGCCGGCCGGCGGCCAGATCAGGGTGATGCGGTTGGAATCGGACAGGAACAGGACCGCGGTCTCGGCCCCGGCGAGGAACAGGCCGACCAGGACGAGGAAGCGGATCGTGTGGCGCGTTCCGGAGTGCACGGGTCGAGTGTATACCCGGCCCTGCCCGCTGCGAGGATCCGCCCGACTCGGCTAAGGTAATGGGCCCTCCCAGCCCGTGCGCCCATGACCCGCCGCATCGTCGCCCGCCGCTCGCCCATCCACGGCAATGGCGTGTTCGCCGCCGTCGACCTGCCCGCCGGCATCGACCTGATCGAATACAAGGGCCGGCGCATCAGCCATGCCGAGGCGGACCGGCGCTACGCCGGCTCGGCCGACGGCGGCCACACCTTCCTGTTCACCCTCAACGAGGACTGGATCGTAGACGCCAACCTCGAAGGCAACGCGGCGCGCTGGATCAACCACAGCTGCGACCCCAACTGCCGCGCCTACATCGCCGAGCACGCCAGCGGCGAGCCCAGGCGCGAACGGGTGATGATCGAGACCCTGCGCCCGATCCGCGCCGGCGAGGAGCTGACCTACGACTACGGCATCCGCCTCGACCAGCCGCACACCGCGCGCATGAAGCGCATCTGGGCCTGCCGCTGCGGCTCGCCGCGGTGCACCGGCACGATGCTCAAGCCCAAGCGCTGAATCGCGACGGACCGGCATCGACGCCGGCCCGTCGCGTCTCGGTCAGGCCTTGGCCTGCAGTTCGAGCTGCTGGCGCAGGCCGGGCTCGAGCTTGAGCGCCTGGGCCAGGCCGTCGAGGTAGGCCTTCTCCATGAAGTTCTGCTCTTCGATCACCGCCAGGCTGAGCAGGTAGACCTCGCTCGCCAGCTCGGGCGAATCGACCCGGCCAGCCACGTCCAGCGGATCCAGCGGCTTGGCCAGCTCGCGCTGCAGCCAGGCGTCCAGTTCGGCATCGGCGCCGGCTTGCTTCAGGCCCTGCTCGATCAGCTCGCGCTCGCGCGCATCGACGTGGCCATCGGCCTTGGCCGCGGCGACCAGGGCGGCCAGCAGCACCTGGCTGTGGTGCTCGGCGGCCGGCGCGGGCAGACGGTCGACGGTCTGCGGTTCCGCCGTCGTGGCCGGTGCGCTGCCGGTCTTGGCCTTCTCCTGCTGCCAGGCACCGTAGGCCTTGTAGGCCATCACGCCCAGCGCGGCCAGGCCGCCGTACTTGACCAGCTTGCCGCCCATGCGGCCGCGTCCGAGCAGCATGCCGAGCGCGCCGCCGGCCAGCGCACCTTTGCCCAGGTCGCTGATCGAGAGGCCGCCGCCCGGTGCCTGCTTGGCCACGCCGGTCTGGGTCAGGGTCGACTGCGCGGTCTTGAGCAACTGGTCGAGGAAGCTCTTGGAGTTCATGTCGAAGGGTTTCCAGTGTGGGGTCGTGGTCGTGGTCGTGGCCGCGGCGGCCAGCGCCGGAAGCTTGCCAGAACCAGGGCGAAGAAAGCCGTATAGACGGCAACGAAGACCCACCACGGGGCCTCGACGAAGAGCAGGCGCGAAAGCCAGTGCTGGATGAAGGATTCGTGATGCACCGGCTGTCCGGCCGCGGCGCGCAACTGCTGTTCCCAGAGCGTGAGGGGGCAGAGCTGGCCGAGCCAGGTCTGAAGTACGATGAAGCCGATCAGGCCAAGGTGGCCGAAGCGGAACGCGCGGTTGCGCACCCAGCGCCAGCCCCGCGGTCCGCCGACCAGCACCAGCGCCTGCGCACCGACCACAAACAGCACGATGCCGACGTGCAGCACGAGGATGGCATCGGCGAGCGGGGCGTACATGCCGCTAGTGTAGGCGCGGCTTCAGCCGCGACCCGAGACGAAAGGGTCAAAGCCCCAGCCGCACCACCAGCTCCTTGCCCTCCACCCGCACCTCGCGCAGCACCATCTTCGCCGCGGCCTGGCGATGGTCTGCCGACGTCAGCCTGAACACCGGCGCGCGGGTCAGGGCCGCCGCGGCGGCGGCGCTCAGCACCTCGCGTGCGCGATCCGACCAGTCCGCCGGCACGCCGCCGACATCGAGCGCGGTGACCACGGGCTGGTCGAGGAAGAACTGGCCCTCGCCCGCCACGTAGCGCAGGCCGGTCTCCAGATCGATGCGGGCGCCCAGCGGTTCGCGCTCGCGCCCGAGGCGCAGGTTGAGGCGCGCGTCGATGCCCAGCGCGATGCGGTCGTCGGCCTCGCGCAGGGCGAGGCGCGGACGCTCCAGGTCGAGCTGCAGGACCAGGTAATGGGTCTGGCTGAGCGGAAAGCGCGATTCGATCGCCTGCAGCAGCTCGGCCTCGCTGATGCGGATCTCCAGGCTGCGGCCGGCCAGGAACCACCAGGTACTTGCGGCGAGGCCCAGCAGGACCAGGGCCGCGATGAGGATGTAACGTGGCGTCATGGGGTCTCCTTCGTGTGCGGGGCGTCATCATCGCGACACGAAACCAGGAGCGGAGCCGCGACATCGGATGCCTCGAAACCCAGCGCCCGCGTTGAGTCAGGCCAGGTGCAGGAGCGCAGCCACTGCGCGCACGCAGCGTGGCGCGGCCCTCGACGTCGGGGACATGCCATCGGCCCCGGTCGCACCCGGACCGGTTGCTGCCGGTGGGTTGGTGCGCGCTGACCGCGCCGAGCGCATCGCCGGCGAGCAGCATGCCAACCGATCGAGCCTCAGTACGCCGCGTTGTGCACCGCCTGCACCGCGCGACCGGAGGGATCGATCACGTTGCGCAGGGAGGGATCCCATTCCAGCGCGGCGGCGGTGGAGCAGGCCACCGACGGCCCGCCCGGCACGCACTCGGCCGCCCAGGGCTGGGGGAAGTGGCGGGCGAACAGCTCGCGGTAGAAGTAGGCCTCCTTCGTCTGCGGCGTGTTGTAGGGAAAGCGGAAGCGCGCGCTCTGCATCTGCTCGTCGCTGACCTGCTGCTCGGCGTGGGCCTTGAGCGAGTCGATCCAGGAATAGCCGACGCCGTCGGAGAACTGCTCCTTCTGCCGCCACAGCACGCCCTCGGGCAGGTAGCCGGCGAAGGACTCGCGCAGGAACTGCTTCTCCATCCGGCCGCGCGCCTTGCCCGAGAGTTTGACTTCGGGATCGAGCGACATGGCCACGTCGATGAAGCGGCGGTCGAGGAAGGGCACGCGCGCCTCCACGCCCCAGGCCGCCATCGCCTTGTTGGCGCGGGCGCAGTCGAACAGGTGCAGGGCGTCGAGCTTGCGCACCGTCTCCTCGTGCAGGGCGCGCGCGTCCGGCGCCTTGTGGAAGTAGAGGTAGCCGCCGAACAGTTCGTCCGAGCCCTCGCCCGAGAGCACCATCTTGATGCCCATGGCGCGGATGCGGCGCGCCATCAGGTACATCGGAGTGGAGGCGCGGATCGTGGTCACATCGTAGGTTTCGATGTGGGCGATCACGTCCGAGAGCGCGTCCAGGCCCTCCTGGATGGTGAAGTGGAACTCGTGGTGCACGGTGCCGATGTGCGCCGCGACCTCGCGCGCCGCCTTGAGGTCGGGCGAGCCTTCCAGCCCCACCGCGAAGCTGTGCAATTGCGGCCACCAGGCCTCGGTCTTCTCGTCCTCCTCCACGCGGCGGGCGGCGTACTTCTTGGCGATCGCCGCGATGAGGGACGAATCCAGCCCGCCCGAGAGCAGCACGCCGTAGGGCACGTCGCTCATCATGTGGCTCTTGACCGAGGCCTCCAGCGCCGCGCGCAGGGCGCCGCGGTCGGCGCCGCGGCCGCTGACGGCCTCGAAGCTGCGCCAGTCGGGGCGGTAGTAGGCGGTGGGTTCGGCATCGCCGCTGCGCCAGAAGTGGCCAGGCGGGAACTCGCGCGCCTCGACGCAGACCGGCGCCAGCGCCTTCATCTCGGAGGCCACGAACAGGTTGCCGTGCTCGTCGTGCCCGTAATAGAGCGGGATGATGCCGATCGGATCGCGTCCGACCAGCCACTGGCCCTTGGCCGCATCCCACAGCACGAAGGCGAACATGCCTTCCAGCTCGTTGAGGAACTCCGCGCCCATGGCCTGGTACAGCGGCAGGATCACCTCGCAGTCCGAATGCGTCTGGAAGGCGAAGTGCGCCGCGAAGCGCTCGCGCAGGGCGCGGTGGTTGTAGATCTCGCCGTTCACCGCCAGCACCAGGGAGCCATCGGGCGAGCGCAGCGGCTGCGCGCCGGAATCGACGCCGACGATGGCCAGGCGCTCGTGCGCCAGGATGGCGCACTCGTCGGCGTAGATGCCGGACCAGTCCGGCCCGCGATGGCGCTGGCGCCGGGACAGTTCCAGCGCCTGCGCGCGCAGCGCCGTGGGGTCGGACTTCAGGTCGAGGATGCCGAGGATCGAGCACATGGCGAAACGTGGCCGCAGCGTGAAGGGACGGCCACTGTAGCGGATTTGTGCGCTGCGGCAATCGGGTGTCGGCAGGGCCGGAACGGGTGCCTCAGCCCCCCAGCCACGCCGCTTGCGCCCAACTCACCGCACCGCCCGAGAGCAGGGCGAGGGTGACGAGCTGGACCAGGCCCAGGCCCCAGCCGATCGCCATCAGCAGGCCGTCGTGCTCGATCAGGGCCATGACGTAGACCAGGATGATCAGGCCGAAGGGGTAGTTGGTGAAGGGAATCGGCAGGGCCAGGGCGAGGCCGAGCAGGACCAGCAGCAGGCCGGTGAACAGGCGGGCGCCGCGTCCGAGCATGAAGTCCCAGCGCGGCTTGCAGATGCGCTCGATGCGGTTCAGGCCCTTGCCGTGGCGGTCGACGAAGCGGCGCAGGGTCTCGCGCATCAGGCCCTTCCCGGCCAGCCAGCGCGGCAGCCAGGGCCGCTCGCGG
>JANJTY010000151.1 GCA_024710865.1 Lysobacteraceae bacterium
ATGCCGTAGCAGATGCCGAAGTACGGTACGCCACGGGTGCGGGCGAACTCGACCGCCTTGACCTTGCCCTGGAAGCCGCGGTCGCCGAAGCCGCCCGGCACCAGGATGGCGTCCGCGCCCTCCAGCACCGCCGCGCCTTCGGCTTCGACCTGCTCGCTCTCGATCCAGTCCAGCTGCACCCGCGTGCGCTGGCGCAGGCCGCCGTGCTTGAGCGCCTCGGCCAGCGACTTGTAGGCATCGGCATGGTCGACGTACTTGCCGACGATGGCGATGCGCACCTCATCCTGCGGGTTGGCCTCGGCCTCGACCACGGCCTTCCATTCGGAGAGGTCGGCCGGATGCACGTCCAGGCGCAGCTGGTCCACCACGATCTGGTCCAGGCCCTGGGCATGCAGCCAGAGCGGGATGCGGTAGATGCTGTCCAGGTCCACCGCCGAGATGACGGCCTTCTCCGGCACATTGGTGAACAGCGCGATCTTGCGCCGCTCGGCCGCCGGGATCTCCTGCTCAGACCGGCACAACAGGATGTCGGGCTGGATGCCGATCGAGCGCAGCTCCTTGACCGAGTGCTGGGTGGGCTTGGTCTTGATCTCGCCCGCGGCCTTGATGAAGGGCACCAGGGTAAGGTGCATGAACAGGGCCTTCTGCGGCCCGCGCTCGATGCGCACCTGGCGGATCGCCTCCAGGAAGGGCAGCGACTCGATGTCGCCCACCGTGCCGCCGATCTCCACGAGGGCCACGTCGAAGCCCTCGGTGGCGGCGTCGATGCAACGCTTGATCTCGTCGGTGATGTGCGGGATCACCTGCACCGTGGCGCCGAGGTAGTCACCGCGGCGCTCGCGGCGGATCACGTTCTCGTAGATCCGGCCGGTGGTGATCGAGTTCTTGCGCGTCAGCCGGGTGCGCACGAAGCGCTCGTAGTGGCCGAGGTCGAGGTCGGTCTCGGCCCCGTCGTCGGTGACGTAGACCTCGCCGTGCTGGAACGGGCTCATCGTGCCCGGATCGACGTTGATGTAGGGATCGAGCTTCATCATCGTCACCCGCAGGCCGCGGGCTTCGAGGATGGAGGCGAGCGAGGCCGCGGCGATGCCCTTGCCAAGCGAGGACACCACGCCACCAGTGACGAAGATCAGGGGGGTCATGGACGGAAGCGCTTCCGGAAAACGGAAGTTTAGCGGCTGGGCGGGCCTCGGGCGAGCGCCGCCGCCACCGGCCAGTTCGGACGATTCAGCCTCGCGGCGGCGCGCACGCCACGTTCGGCTCAACCCGGCTCGCGCATCCCGGCACAGAGGTTCACAATCGGGCGCCAAAGGGCGCACATTCCCAAGACGTCACAATTCACTACACTGTCTGGATCAGGCAGCCGACCGGAACCGCACGCCCGCGCCCACATGACGGCCATCAAAACCGCACTGATCGTCGACGACGAGCGCGACATCCGCGAGCTGCTGTTGCTTACGCTGGGCCGCATGGGCCTGCGCGTCGACACCGCCGCCGACATCGCCTCCGCCCGCGCGCACCTGGCCGAGAACGACTACGACCTCTGCTTCACCGACATGCGCCTGCCGGACGGCAGCGGCCAGGAGCTGATCGAATTCATCTCCAAGACCCGCCCGGAAACGCCGGTGGCCATGATCACGGCCTACGGCGACGTGAACGCCGCGGTGCATGCGCTCAAGGCCGGCGCCTTCGACTTCGTTTCCAAGCCGGTCGATCTCTCCGTCCTGCGCCGCCTGGTGCAGCACGCCATCCAGCTGGGCGAGCAGCGCCGCGCCGAAGCCGCCTCGCCGCTGGCTGGGGCCGGCAAGCTGCTGGGCGAATCGCCCACCATGCGCGAGCTGCGCGCCACCATCGGCAAGGTCGCGCGCAGCCAGGCGCCGGTCTACATCAGCGGCGAATCCGGCGTCGGCAAGGAGCTGGTGGCACGCCTGATCCACGAGCAGGGCCCGCGCTCGGAGGGCAACTTCGTGCCGGTCAACTGCGGCGCGATCCCGGCCGACCTGATGGAAAGCGAGTTCTTCGGCCACCGCAAGGGCAGCTTCACCGGCGCGCACGCCGACAAGGAAGGCCTGTTCCAGGCCGCCCACGGCGGCACCCTGTTCCTGGACGAAGTGGCCGAGCTGCCCCTGCACATGCAGGTCAAGCTGCTGCGCGTGATCCAGGAAAAGACGGTGCGCCCGATCGGCGCCAACACCGAGATCCCGGTCGACGTGCGCATCCGCTCGGCCACGCACAAGAGCCTCGCGGACCTGGTCGCGGAAGGACGCTTCCGTCACGACCTCTACTACCGCATCAACGTGATCGAGCTGGTCGTCCCGCCGCTGCGTGAGCGGCGCGAGGACATCCCGCAGCTGGCCGAGCACATCCTGAAGCGCCTCGGCCACCAGGTTGGTCTGGCCCACGTCACGCTCAGCCCGGAGGCGCTGGAGAAGCTTCGCGCCTACAGCTTCCCGGGCAACGTGCGCGAACTGGAGAACATCCTCGAGCGTGCCATCGCCCTGTGCGACGACGGCCGCATCAGCGCCACCGACCTGCTCCTGCCGCGCGCCGCGCCCGGCACGCCCCCCAGCGGCCACGGCGAAGTCGCCCCCGCGCCACTGCACCCTGCGGGCGCCCAGTCGCAACATGGCACCGCCTACGGCACCCTCGCGGCCGGCGGCGAAGCCCTGCCTGACTTCATCGAGCAGCTCGAGCGCGACGCCATCATGAAAGCGCTTGAAGACTGCCGCTACAACAAGACCAAGGCCGCGGCCAAGCTCGGCATCACCTTCCGGGCGCTGCGCTACAAGCTCAAGAAGCTGGGGATCGACTGACGGTCGAGTAACCGGTTGCGCGGTCATCGCCAGCCGCGAATCGCGTTGAATGCCGATAGCGGGCCGATCCGTGGCCGATCTAGGCATACGGCCGCATACGTTGAGGCTTGCCCCTTGCAGGGTTGCGAACGGCATCAGACGCTCCTAAATTTTCAGACCACCCCCGTCAGGAGCAACCCACGATGTCTCGGTGGCGTGCCAGTGCCTACCATCTCCTCATCAGCCTCGGTCTCGCGCTCGTCGTCGTCACCCTGTTGATCGGCGCTTGGTATCCGCCCCCCTTGTTCCAGTCGGGCGGAGGCATGGATCTTTTCTTCCTGATCATCGGCGTCGACATCGTGCTGGGGCCCTTGCTCACCCTCGCGGTGTTCCGCTCGGGAAAGCGCGGGCTTCGCTTCGACCTCACCGTCATCGGCCTCCTGCAGGTGGCGGCCCTGGCCTATGGGATGAGCATCATCACCCAGACCCGACCGGCCTTCATCGTGGCCATGCCGAATCGCGTCGTCGTGGTGCATGCGGACGAACTGCACCCGGATCCGCCGCCGCCCGCGGAGTTCGCTTCGGCGCCCTGGCTGGGCCCTCGGATGGTGACCTTGCGCCTACCCGAAGACGCTGAGCTGCGTCAGGAGATCACTCTCGACGTAATGCAGGGCAACCCGGATTTCGATCGCCGGCCGGCGTTTTTCGCACCTCTGGACCAAGGCTACGAGAGCCTGTTCCAGTCCCCCCTGCCGCTCGAACCGCTTCTGAAGTTCAATCCGGACTTGGAGCAGGAGATCCTGGACTGGCTCAAGCAGCAGGGTGTGGAAAACATCCAGGACGCAGCTTTCCTTCCGGTCATGACGCGCAGCCGCGAAATCGCCTTGTTCGTGGACACGCGCCGAAAGCTGCTGCTCGGGATGCGCGATGTGCCTTCGAACTATTGACGCAGCACCGGCATGATCCGGCGCCCAGCGCGGGGGCAACGCACGAATCCGGCGAGTCAGCGGCACCTGATCCGGCGCAAGGCGAGTGCGATGCGTCTGCCGAGGTCGCCGCGAGTCAGCGGATCAAGCGCGCTGCGCCTAAGCAGGAACCGACACGACGCGGTGATCGCCGCGGCCTCGCCACCCCACGCCGGCGGGCCCCATCGCGGCGCCGCCTGAGACGGTGTGACGCGCGCGCGGTCAGAGATTGTTCGCTACGGGCTCCTGATTACCCATGAGCTTCAGCCATGCCTGGGTGCACAGCTCCCAGCACCCTGGTGCCGTTCGCCCTGAGGAGCCGGGACCGAGCGCAGCGTCGGGACGAAGTCCCGCTCTGACGCGCCAGCGGCCGAGGGCCTAGCGGCGCAGCCGCCGAACGAGGTAGAAGACCGAGGCCCGGCCCTTCGAGACGGCGCTTCGCGCCTCCTCAGGACGGGCTCTCGAAGGGCCCGCGACGGTGGATCGCGACGGCCCGCCTCGACCCTTCGAACCGCGCTGGGCGCGGCCTCAGGGTCTCGCTCGGGCCTCCTCACCGCGAACGGCCCGGGGACTTCAAAGCGCACTCAACGTATCAATGACCGGGCCAGCGCGCCGTAAGTGTTGCTGAGGCACGTGGGCAATCAGGAGCGGGCTTGGGGTCGTTCCACCCAGGCCCGAAGGAACCGGGCGACGAGCTGGACGTCCGGATCCACCGCGAGCACCTGGGCGTAGAGATCGAGCGCCTGGACCGCAGCGTCGCGATTACCGAGCGCGATCTCGGCCAGAACCACGCAGGCCGCGAGGGTCGAGCTGAACTCTGCCGCGAGGTCTTCCAGGTCGACATCGAGACTGGCGCGACAACGCGTGCGCATCGCCTCCGCATCGCGCTGGGCCATCGCCTCGACCGAACGCAGGGAGCGGTGCACCAGGGAGTGCTGTCCGGAAAGATCGCCCAGTGCCGACTCGGTATAAAACAGCGTCCCCAGTTGTTCGGAGGAAAGATGCCCAACCGTGGCACGCGCAACCGTGTTGAGCGCGCGACTCCAGGCCGCCAAGCCCGCCTCCGGAATTGGATGCCGCCCGAAATCGAATAGCAGCGCCAGCGCGTTGGCGATCTCGGGATAGGCCTCTGCCAGTTCCTGCAGGACGCGACGCTGCTGCGTGGACCGATGGGTCCAGAGGGCTCTTTGCAAGGTGAGCCCGAAGCGATTCTCAGGCCGAATGACCAGTCCGTCAGTCTCGGTGACCAGCGTCCGGCCGTGAATCAGATCAAGAACCGGCAACCCCGAATCCACCAGGGTCTGGAGCATGTAGCTGGATTGTTGCGCGAAGCGGGTCCGAGGCGCCTCGTGCGACACGTGCGGGTAGTAGTCCGAATGTGGAACGCTGGCGGTGGCGCGAACAAACGCTTCGAGCACCGGGCGGTCACCGATGTAGCGCAGGTTGAACTCCTGCTCCGAACCGAGTCCAACACGCTCCAGTTCACTACCCAGGGGTTCGGCCTCCAGTCGCTCCAGCGACTGCAGCTCCAGCGGAACGGCGGAGGCCACGATCATGATGTCCAAATGATTGGACGTGTATACCTTCACTTCGGGAAACACCTCCAGCAGCGCCGCGACCATGGTGGCGACGAGCTCATCCGTGATCTCGTAGGTGTGAAGCCACTGGACGAACACGCCGTCCGGCGTCAATGCACGGCGCGAGAGCGCGTAGAACTCCTTGGTGAAGAGGTTGGCGACACCGCTCACCCAGGGGTTGGAAGGCTCGGAGACGATGGCATCGTACGTGCCCGGCAACTGGGCGAAATACTTGCGGGCATCGTCGATGTGGAGACGCGAACGCGGATCCTTGTAGGCGCGCTCGACACGCGCGCCGAAGATCCGCGCGCCCTCGTACATCGCGAGTTCGATCTCGATCGTGTCGACCTGCTGCGGCACCGGACTTCCGAGCAGCGTGTGGGTCGACATGCCCGAACCCCAGCCCACGAAAGCAACGCGGCGCGGCTCCGGATGGAACACCAGCGGCAACGCTCCGAGCATGGCCATGGTGACCTCATCCATCGTGGGATCGAGCGCCAGCGTGGTCGAAAGCGAAGCATCGGGCTTGCCATTCGTCGAAATCGTGGCCCCGGGCATGTCCCGCGAGTAGACCGAGACGGTGGCCGTTTTGCCATCGCGGTAGTAATAGAGTTGCGAGTTCTCTCCCGTGGTGACTTTTCCCGTACGGAAAACGCCGGAGGTCGCCGTGATCGGATCGAGTTTGCCGAAATGCAGGCCAACCAGGAGCGAGACCGCAGCCACGGAACCGGCAGCGGCCACGACCCAGCGCGAAGGCTGCTGGACGAAGCGCCGCAGCAGCACCATCCCGATCGCCATGTCGAGTATGGCCGCCAGGGCGAGCGACAGGCGTACGCCGACGGCCGGGATCAGCAGGTGCATGCAGACGAAGACGCCGACGATCGCGCCCAGGGTATTGAGGGCATAGATGCGTCCGATGGCACGCTCGCCGCCGCCCGTGCGCAGGACCGCCATGGTGAACAGCGGTAGAGTCATGCCTGCGAAGAAAGCCGCAGGCAACATGATGATGATCGCGACCGTCGCGCTGCCCAGCGAGTACAGCGTGTAGCCCGCCTCATTGCGACCAAGCGCTCCCATCAACCAGGCCACCCAGTCGAATGAACGACTGAACGCCAGCAGCGACAGAAGTGCAGCGCTGCCCATCAGGAGCTGGGCCCAGCCCGCCACACGAACCGGGTCGGAAATTCGCGCGTGATAGCGACGCACCCACAACCCGCCCAGCGCGAGGCCCAGGATGAACGAGGCCAGCATCAGTTCGAAGGAGTGGATGCTGGTCCCGAGAACCTGGTTCAGCATCCGGATCCAGCTCACCTCGTAGACGAAGGACGCGGCGCCGGACAGGAAGGTAGCCAGCAGCAAGGGCCGCGCAAGCGGGCTGAACGGCTCCCGGGGCGGCGTCGCACCGCCACCCGGCGCGTGAGCCGCCTGCACCAGGGCACGCTGGTCCGCCGTGATGAACCAGGCAACGGCGCCCACCAGGATGTTGAGGACACCCGCCGCGAAGACCGTCCCCGGCAGGCCCACCAGCGGCACCAACAGGAACGTCGTGACCAGCGCGCCGATCGCGGCACCGAAGCTGTTGCTGAAGTACAGGCCGCCAAGCACCTCGCCATCCTGGCGAGGCACCACCCGCAGCACGGCCGAACTCATCAGCGGGAAGGTCATGCCGAGCAGCACGCTTTGCGGCGCGATCAACAGCGCCGCGCCCAGCCACTGCGCTACTGATGCAAGCCCGGAACCCGGCAAGGCAGGCAGCAGAACCTCGGTGGAAAAACTGGAGTAAGCGACGAAGACCGCGTGGAAGCCCAGACCGAACACGCCGATGATCACTTCAGCGATGGCGTAGGCGCGGAACAGCCGGCGCCACTGCTCGGACCACTTCGAGGCGAGCCAGGCACCCCAGGCCATTCCGCCCATGAAAATAGCGAGCACGAGGGTTTGAGCATAGGCCGCGTGACCCAGCAGCAACCCGAGGTACTGCGACCAGATCGACTGGTAGATCAGCCCTGCAAGGCCGGAAAACAGGAACAGGATCAGGACTAGCCGGCCGATGGCGACTGGACTCATGCGCAGGAACTCCCCGGGGCACGGACGCCGGAATGGCGTCGCGGCGCTAGGCTGCCGCATGATGGACCGGCCGACAAGAGCAACGACACCGAAAAGGGCTTGGCGATCACCTGCACGCCGAAGCAGCGCTGCATCGACGCCTGGCCTGCGCGCATTGAGGTCTGGCAGCGGTTCCGTCCCGAAACGTTGGACTCCTGCAACGGGCGTGTTCAAGACGCCGGCATCAGACACGAACGGCCAGTCGTCATGAAGTGACCTTAATTGTCGACAGTGTGACGTTTTGCGTCACATTGCATTCGACTGTTCTGCGTTGGTCGTCACCACTGACGCCATCACTCCCGCACTCGCGGAATTGACCGTCTCGCGGCCGCCACTTCCAAGCCACTGACTGCAAAGGCGGCACTCCAGCGCGCAGGCTTATGGCACGCATCCTGCTATGCTCCCTGTGCCGCCGAAAGCCCCACGCGCCTGACCCATGGAAGGCGTGGCGCCGGACCCGAGGCGGCAGAACGTTCACGCATCCATCCATTAATGGGGATCCACATGAAAACCATGCAGAAAGGCTTCACCCTGATCGAACTGATGATCGTCGTCGCGATCATCGCCATCCTCGCGGCCATTGCGCTGCCGGCCTACCAGGACTATGTCGCCCGCTCGCAGGCGGCGGCCGGCCTGGCCGACATCCGCGGCGGCGTGACCGCGGCGGAAGAGATCATCAACCGCGGTTCGGGCGAGTTCACCGTGGCGGGCATTGGCCTGTCCGCCCAAACCCCCCGCTGCAGCAGCATCACGCTGGGCGGTACCCGCACCGACCTGAGCGGCCAGGTCATCACCTGCAACCTCCTTGGCAACCCGCAGGTCAACGGCAAGACCATCACCCTGACCCGCAACACCACCGGTCAGTGGCCCTGCGCGTCGAACGTCGCCGACAAGTACAAGCCGACCGGCTGCTGATCGACACGGACTTTGGGATGCATCCAGGGAAGGGGGCGAAGGCCCCCTTCCTTTTGGGAGCGCGTCAGGTTCAAGCAGCCTGCATGAGAAACGGCCCACGCATCTCTGGTCGCGCAGGGGGAGAGCGATGAAGTCGAACCACCAAGCTGGCTTCACCCTGATCGAGTTGATGATCGTTGTTGCGATCATTGCGATCTTGGCCGCAATTGCTGTTCCGGCCTACCAGGACTATGTGATCCGATCGCAGACCGGTGCCGGCCTGCACGAGATTACGCCCGGCAGGAACGCCTTTGAGTCCCGCTTCATAGCCGAAGGCATCGAGAATTTCACGCTGGCCGATCTCGGCCTGTACGCCTCGTCCCCGCGCTGCACCATGGACTTGGCCACGGGTCCCACCGGCCACGTCCGCTGTACCCTGAAGGGGAGCCCAGCCATAGTCGGCAAGTCTATCCGGTGGGTTCGCTCGAACGATGGCCAATGGTCCTGCCGCACCACCGTGACCGAGCAGAAATACATTCCGGTCGGCTGCACCACCGAGTAGCGCCGGCCAAGCTTGGCCCCTGCGGCTCGCGAACCAGCGAACGCGCTCGTATTAGGCCGCGCGCTGAGCCACGTGCCCCCGGATGGGCTCTGGGCCCCTTACCTGACTCTGATTTCGACTCCGCCGCTGCGTTGGTTGCGTCGGCCACAGGCTGCGGTGCGCGGCTGGGGTCGGTCGTCGCACCCTTCTTCGACCAGCATCGTCGGCTCCACCGCTGCGTGGCTTAGGCCGATCTACGGGTGCTGCAGCAGGCTCGTGTGGGTCGGGTCAAGCAGCGCAGCCGCGGATCCGGTGATCGCCTTGACGCGCATCGTTCCTTAGGTGTTTCTACGCGCCCCTCAAGACGCTAGTCTGCAGTGACCCTCCCGCTCGCGATCATCTTTCCGTGAACCCAGCCTTCGACTCCCGCCGGACCGCCAGCCCCGTCGCATGGGCGATGCTGCTGCCTGCCCTGGCCGCGCTGGCGATGTACTGGCCGGGACTGACCGGACCCTTCCTCTTCGACGACTTCCCGGTCATCGTCACCAACGC
>JANJTY010000174.1 GCA_024710865.1 Lysobacteraceae bacterium
TTTCCGGTGTACGGGTGAAGCCGGGATTCGGGAGTCGGGATTCGGGATTCGTAGCAGCAAAGCGTCGCTGTCTCGGGCGCATCCGGTCTCCAAACCCGCGCATCCCCTGAAGACTCCGCCAGCCAGCTTCTAACGAATCCCGAATCCCGAATCACGAATCCCGGCTTCTTACGAATCTCGAATCCCGAATCCCGGCCTCACCCGTACACCGGAAAGCGCCGGCACTGCGCCGTCACCGCGTCGCGCACGCGCGCCAGGACGGCTTCGTCGGCGGGCGCGTCGAGCACGTCGGCGATCCAGTTGGCCAGTTCGATGCAGTCGGCTTCCAGATACCCGCGGGTGGTGACGGCGGGGGTGCCGATGCGCAGGCCGGAGGTGACGAAGGGCGAGCGCGGGTCGTTCGGGACGGCGTTCTTGTTGACCGTGATGTGGGCGCGACCGAGCGCGGCTTCGGCGTCCTTGCCGGTGACGTCGCGGCCGATCAGGTCGATCAGCATCAGGTGGTTCTCGGTGCCGCCGGAGACGATCCTGTAGCCGCGCGCCTGCAGGGCCTTGGCCATGGCCTGGGCGTTCTTCACCACCTGCTGCTGGTAGGTGGTGAACTCGGGCTCCAGCGCCTCCTTGAAGGCCACCGCCTTGGCCGCGATCACGTGCATCAGCGGGCCGCCCTGGGTGCCGGGGAAGACCAGCGACTGGAACTTCTTCTCCAGTTCCTCGTTGGCCTTCGCCAGGATGATGCCGCCGCGCGGGCCGCGCAGGGTCTTGTGCGTGGTCGAGGTGACCACGTCGGCGTGCGGCACCGGGTTCGGATAGACACCGGCGGCGACCAGGCCGGCCACGTGCGCCATGTCCACGAAGAAGTAGGCGCCGACCGATTTCGCGATCGCCGCCATGCGCGCCCAGTCGATCTTCTGCGAGTAGGCCGAGAAGCCGCCAACGAGCATCTTCGGGCGGTGTTCCTGCGCCAGGCGCTCGATCTCGGCCCAGTCGAGCAGGCCGTCGGCGTCGACGCCGTACTGCACCGCGTTGAACAGCTTGCCGCTGAAGTTGACCTTGGCGCCGTGGGTCAGGTGCCCGCCGTGCGCCAGCGACATGCCGAGGATGGTGTCGCCCGGCTGCAGCAGGGCGAGGTAGACCGCGGCATTGGCCTGCGAGCCCGAATGCGGCTGCACGTTGGCGTAGTCGGCGCCGACCAGCTGCTTGACCCGCGCGATGGCGAGGCGCTCGGCCACGTCGACATGCTCGCAGCCGCCGTAGTAGCGCTTGCCCGGATAGCCTTCGGCGTACTTGTTGGTCAGCACGCTGCCCTGCGCCTCCAGCACGCGCGGGCTGGCGTAGTTCTCCGAGGCGATCAGCTCGACGTGATCTTCCTGGCGCTGGCGCTCGGCCGCGATGGCCGCGGCCAGCTCGGGGTCGTAGCCGGCGATGCGCATGCTGTTCGGGAACATTCGGGTGGGCTCCGGGTGGGGGCGGCGGGGAGCCCGCAAGTGTAGCGGTGGGGCGGTTCAGGGGCCACTTGGGCGCGGCCTGGGCAAAGTCCCCTGCCCATGCAGCCCCGCGACCAGGGCATAGCTGATGATCATCAGCAGGAACCAGGCCCCCAGCTTGGTCAGGGGCACCGGGCTCCAGCCTGCGCGCTGGTGCGGATAGACCCAGGCGCCGGCGAAGGTGCCGAGGTTCTCGGCGATCCAGATGAACAGGGCGATCAGCACGAAGCCCAGAAGCAGGGGCATGGGGCGCTCGCGGCGCAGGACGCGGAAGTGCACGGTGGTGGCGCGGAACAGCCAGGCCACGGCGAGGAACAGGGCCACGCGGATGTCCGGCAGGACATGGTGGCTGAAGAAGTTGACGTAGCTGGCCACGGCCAGGAGCAGCACGGCGGGCGGGGGCGGATGGCGGCTGTAGCGCAGGCCGAACAGGCGCCAGGCGCGGGCCAGGTAGCTGCCGACGGCGGCGTACATGAAGCCGGTGAAGAGCGGCACGCCGCCCAGGCGCAGCAGCGAATCCTCGGGGTAGATCCAGGAACCGGCGGCGGTCTTGAACAGCTCCATCGCGGTGCCGACCGCATGGAAGACCAGGATCACGCGCGCCTCGGCCGGGGTTTCCAGGCCGCTGCGGATCAGCAGCAGCTGCAGCGCGAGCGCGGCCAGGGTGAGGGCGTCATAGCGCGCCAAAGCGGCATCCGGCGGATACCAGAGCGCGCTGGCCAGGATCAGCGCCAGCAGGGCGCCACCGAACAGGCTGGCCCAGGCCTGCTTGAGGCCGAAGAAGAAAAACTCGCTGACGAAGGCCCAGAGCGGTCCCCGCGCGGCGGCCAGGCGATGCAGGCGGTGCATCGCACGCGTTGCCAGCCATTCCCAGTCGCGATGGCTCCTCCGGCCCACGGCCGGCATCGACAGGATGGTCACGGGTGCTCCAGGCGATGACGGGACGCCAGTGAAACGCCTGCCGATGGCAGGCGCGCGGCCGCGGTATGGCGTTTCGCGGGCGGCTCAGCCCGCGCGTGCGACGCGCGTCAGCTCGGCGCGCAGCAGGGCTTCCAGATCGGCCGAGAAAGCCGTGGGGTCGTGCAGCGCGGCGAGGCGCGGGCGCAGGCTGGTGCGCAGCGATTCACGCCGCACGCCGTCCTGCGCCAGTGCCACGGCGATCCCAACGTAGTCCTCGACCGTCGAGACGACCAGATCGCCGAGACCGAGCGGACGCAGGATGGCGGCGCTCTGGCGCGAGACCAGGGTATCGCCCGCCAGGCTCACGACCGGCACGCCCATCCAGAGTGCGTCGCAGCTGGTGGCGCAGCCGGCGAAGGGGAAGGGATCGAGGGCGATGTCGATCCCGCCGTAAGCCGCCAGCACGCTGCGGTAGTCGCTGTAGCCATGCAGGCTGACGCGCTCGGGCGGCAAGCCAGCGCGCGCGCAGCGCTGCCGGAAGACGTCGCGCGCCCCGGCGTCGTCGAAGGCGCCGGCGCGCAGCGCGAAGCGCGCGGACGGCACATGCTGCGCGATGCCGGCCCAGGCCGCGAGCACGCCGTCGCCCAGTTTGCTGGCGCGGTTGAAACAACCGAACACGATCCCGTCGTCTGGATTGCGCGAGGCCGGCTCGGGCGCCTCGATCCAGGGCCGGTAGCACAGGCGTCCGTGCGGCAGGCGCAGCAGGCGCTCGCTGAAGTGCACCTCGTCGCCCGGCGGGCTCAGCTCGACATCGCTGATGAACAGGTCGATGCTGGAAAGGCCCGTCGTGCAGAAGTAGTCGAGCCAGCTCACGACCAGGCCGGCGGGGTGCCAGGCCAGCGCGCGCAGACGGTTGCCGGGCGCGTGCCCGGCGAGATCGACCAGCACGTCGAGTTCGTCCTGCGCCAGTCGCCGCGCGGCGATCTCCGGCGCTTCCTCGTCCAGTTCGCACCAGGCATCGGCCAAGGCGCGAAAGCGCTCGCCGACCGCGCCCTGCGCCGGATGCGTGGCGTAGAGGAAGTGTTCGCTGCGCCGGCGGTCGAAGGCCGCCAGCACCGGCAGGAAGAAGGCCGCCAGCGGCCCTTCGGCGAAGCGCGGCGAGAGCCAGCCAATGCGCAGACGCTGCCCCGGCCCGCGCGCCGTGCGCAAGGGCGTCTGCGACGGCGCGTGGCGCGCGGCCCAGGCGCGGTGCGCATCGGCCAGCTCGGCGGGGCTACGCCGCGGGTCGTACTGCTGCGCGATCAGCCAGGTGCTGTGCGCCTGGTGGAAGTCGGGATGGCGGCGCAGCAGCTCGGCGTACTGCGCGTCGGCGGCCTCTATCTCGGCATCGTTGGACAGCGCATTGGCGAGCAGCAGGCGCGCCTCGGCATCGTCCGGATCGCGCGCCAGCACGCGTTCGAGCAGGGGGCGGGCGCGGTGGTGCGCATCGCCGCGTCGCGCCAGGCAGCGCGCCAGGGCGTGCTCGGCGCGGGCCTCGTCGGGGCGCAGGCGCAGGGCCTGTTCGAAGGCCGCGCAGGCCGCGCGCAGATCGCCCAGCCGCTCCCGCGCCAGGCCCAGGTTGAGCCAGGCCGCGAAGCGCTCCGGCGCCCGCGCCAGCGCGGATTCGGCATCGGCGGCGGCCTCGGCTGCGCGCCCCAGCGCCAGGCGCGCCGCGGCGCGGCTGGCGATCACGTCGGGCCAGGCCGGGTGTGCTGGCGGCAGCACAGCCAGCACCAGGTCGTAGTGCGCGGCCGATGGTTCCCAGCGACCGAGCAGGGCATGGGCCTGCGCCGCCTGCAGGTTCAGCTCGGGCGCGCCCGGCCGCTGCGCGAGCAGCGCGCGCAGCCGGTCGAGGGCGTCCTGGGCGCGCCCCTCGCGCAGCAGTGCGGCGACGTCATCAGGCATGGGCAGGCGCAGCCGCGGGTCGGAAGGGCAGGAGTCTAGCCGCACTGGCCGGCGTCGGCCCGAAGCTGAAGCGTGGCCGCGCAGATCAGGCCGCAGACCTGACGCCCCGCGCCGGATCGGCGATAATCCCGCGCTTTCCTGGCCCGACCGGCGACCGCGGCAGTTCCGCGGCCTTCGCCCCGGCCGGCCGCGCGCCCGCACCGGAGCTTCCATGCAGTACATCTACACCATGAACGGCGTGTCCAAGACGGTCCCGCCGAAGCGGCAGATCATCAAGGACATCTCGCTGTCCTTCTTCCCGGGCGCCAAGATCGGCCTGCTCGGCCTGAACGGCGCGGGCAAATCCACCGTCCTGCGCATCATGGCCGGGGTCGACACCGACTTCCAGGGCGAGGCCAGGCCGCAGCCCGGCATCAAGGTCGGCTACCTGCCGCAGGAGCCGCAGCTCGATCCCGAACAGACCGTGCGCGAGGCGGTGGAGGAAGGCGTGGGCGAAGTGATGCAGGCGCAGGCGCGCCTGGATCAGGTCTACGCCGCCTACGCCGAGGAGGGCGCCGATTTCGACGCGCTGGCCAAGGAGCAGGAGCGGCTCGAAGCCATCCTGGCCTCGGGCGACGCGCACATGCTGGAGCAGCAGCTCGAGGTCGCGGCCGATGCCCTGCGCCTGCCGCCCTGGGAGGCGAAGGTCGGCCAGCTCTCCGGTGGCGAGAAGCGCCGCGTCGCGCTCTGCCGCCTGCTGCTGCAGAAGCCCGACATGCTGCTGCTGGACGAACCGACCAACCACCTCGACGCCGAGTCGGTGGAGTGGCTGGAGCAGTTCCTGCAGCGCTATCCGGGCACCGTGGTGGCGGTCACCCACGACCGCTACTTCCTCGACAACGCGGCCGAGTGGATCCTCGAGCTCGACCGCGGCCGCGGCATCCCCTGGAAGGGCAACTACACCGAGTGGCTGGTGCAGAAGGACGCGCGCCTGAAGCAGGAAGAGAACCAGGAGAAGGCGCGCCAGAAGGCGATCCAGAAGGAGCTGGAGTGGTCGCGGCAGAACGCCAAGGGCGGCCGCAGCAAGGGCAAGGCGCGCCTGGCGCGGCTGGAGGAGCTGCAGTCGGTCGACTACCAGAAGCGGCAGGAGACCAACGAGATCTTCATCCCGCCCGGCGAGCGCCTGGGCAGCAACGTGATCGAGTTCAAGCACGTCAGCAAGCGTTTCGGCGATCGCCTGCTGATCGACGATCTTTCGCTGATCATCCCGAACGGCGCCATCGTCGGCATCATCGGCCCGAACGGCGCCGGCAAGTCGACCCTGTTCAAGATGATCACCGGCAAGGAGAAGCCGGATTCGGGCGAGATCGTGCTCGGCCCGACGGTGAAGCTGGCCTACGTCGACCAGAGCCGCGACAAGCTCGAGGGCGACCACAACGTGTTCCAGGAAGTCTCCGGCGGTTCGGACATCCTCACCATCAACGGCGTCGAGATCCAGTCACGCGCCTACATCGGCCGCTTCAACTTC
>JANJTY010000241.1 GCA_024710865.1 Lysobacteraceae bacterium
AGCCCAGGCCGCCGTACTGCTTGGGGATGATCATGCCGAAGAACTTGTTCTTCTTCAGGAACTCCCAGATCTCCGGCGACAGGTCGGCGCGGTCGTGGGTGATCTCCCAATCGTTGGTCATCCGGCAGACCTCTTCCACCGGGCCGTCGAGGAAGGCCTGCTCTTCTGGGGTGAGCTCCGGCTTGGGCTGCGACAGCAGCAGCTTCCACTTCGGCATGCCCGAGAACAGCTCGCCCTCGAAGCCCACGGTGCCGGCTTCCAGCGCGGTGCGTTCGGTGTCCGACAGCGCCGGCAGCATGCGGGTGTAGACCTTCAGCAGCGGCGCGGTCAGCTTGTGGCGGCGCGTGGGTGTGTGCAGCAGGGGCACGGCAATGGCGGCAAGCAGCAGGCCGGCAACGATCGTGGCGATCCAGCCGCCGCCAATCAGCTTGGCGCCGATCAGCAGCGCCACGCTGAGGACGGCCCAGTTCGCGAGCCGCCAGCGGTGGTAGGCGGCGAAACCGCCAGCCAGGATCAGGGCGAGGAAGGGAAGCGCGATGCTCATCGTGATGCTCCGTGGGGGCGGCCGGGGGAGGGCGGCCGGGACTGCAGGAATTCCAGGATCAGGTCGGTGAAGCGGTCGTTGCGGTCGCCCGCCACCATGTGGGTGGCGTCGGGGATGCGGCGGTGCGTGGCGTGCGGCACCAGCTGCAGGAATTCGTCGACGGTGCGGTCGGAGACGAGGTCGCTCAGGCCGCCGCTGATCAGGAGGGTCGGCACCGCGACCAGGCGCGCGGCCTCGACCAGCGCGTTCTGGTAGGCCTCGCCCTGGCTGCCGACTTCGTCGAGCAGGCGCGGGTCCCAGTGCCAGCGCAGTCGGCCGTCATCGCCCCGCCGCAGCAGGCCCTGCAGTTGCTCCGGCGTCTTGCGCTCGCGCCGGTGCGGCAGGTAGCGGGCGATCTCGTCCGCGGCCTGCTCCAGGCTTTCGAAACCCTCGGGGTGCGCGCGCATGAAGTCCAGGATGCGCGCCACGCCCTCGCGTTCCCAGCGTGGCGTGATGTCGACCAGGACCAGGGCCGAGAACAGGCCGCCGCCGGCGCGGGCCTGGCTCCAAAGGCCGAGCAGGCCGCCCATCGAGGCGCCGACCAGCACGGGAGGCTGGGGCAGGGCGCGGGCCACTTCGGTGAGATCGTCGCCGAAGCGCTCCATGCGGTAGGGCTCGCCGGCTGGATTGCGGTCGCTCTCGCCGTGACCACGCCCGTCCAGCGCCAGCGCGCGGTAGCCGGCATCGGCCAGGCGCAACGCGGTGCCGCGCCACGACAGGCGGTTCTGCCCGAAGCCGTGGGCCAGCAGAGTGGGCTCGGCCGTTTCCTGGCCCCAGGCTTCCAGCGCCAGGCCGATACCGTCGGACGCGCGATGGCGCAGCGCCTTAAACGGTGTCGAGGTGGGCGGGGGCATTGGGGCCTGGCGGGCAGCTTGGACCATACGGGCGAGTATGGGGTTCGGATCGGGCCTCGTCAATACGCGTCCGTATGGATTGTGTGAAGAGCCTAGCTGTTTGATTCGGAAAAGGAAAAGCCGTGGCGCCCGAAAATCCGCGCTTTCCACGGCCCGGTCCCGCCGCTACACTGCGCGGATGTCGCAGGCCGCCAGCAAGATCGATCGCCCTTCGCGCCTGTCGGCGGAAGACTGGGCCCAGGGGGCCCTGGACATGATTGCCGAACAAGGCGTGGCCTCGGTCGCGGTCGAGCCGCTGGCGCGAAGGCTCGGCGTCACCAAGGGCAGCTTCTACTGGCACTTCCCCTCGCGCGAGGCCTTGCTGCGCGCGGCGCTGGAGCGCTGGGAGACGATCGAGCAGGAGACCGTGTTCGGCAGCCTGGAGGGCGTGCCGGATCCGCGCCAGCGCCTGTCGGACCTGTTCCGCATGGTCGCGCACGAGGCCAAGTCGCACATCATCTATTCCGAGCTGCTCAAGGCCATGGATCATCCCGTGGTGCAGCCGGTCATGCGGCGCGTCTCGCAGCGACGCCTTGACTACCTCACCGCGTCCTTCCGCCAGGCCGGCCTGGGCCGCACCGAGGCCCAGCATCGCGCCCGTCTGACCTATGCCGCCTATGTCGGCTTCCTGCAGCTGGCCCTGCAGATGGGCCAGCCGCGCATGGCGCACGACGAATTCGAAGCCTATGTCGAGCACGTGATGAACACGCTCATTCCGGCCGCCTGAGCGCGATCGCGCGCCGCGCCGGATGCTGCGCCCCGCCTTGAACCGCCGGCAGCGCCCGGCTACCGTCCGCCCACTTTCCTTCCCCTGACGGCCGTTTCCGGCCGTGGAGCCGCTTCCCCGATGTCCAGCCAGCTTGCCGCCCTGAACCAGTGGGTCGACGATGTCGCCCGCCTCACCCAGCCCGCCGCGATCCACTGGTGCGATGGCTCGGATGCCGAGAACGCCGCCCTGGTCGCGATCATGCAGGCCAGCGGCGACCTGATCGGCCTGAATCCCCAGACCCACCCGAACTGCCACCTGCACCGTTCGCATCCGGGCGACGTGGCGCGGGTCGAGCACCTCACCTTCGTCTGCACCAGCGAGCGCGACGACGCCGGCCCGAACAATCCCTGGATGGCGCCGGCCGAGGCGCACGCCAAGATGGACGCACTGTTCGCTGGCTGCATGCGCGGCCGCACCATGTATGTCGTGCCCTACTGCATGGGCCCGATCGGATCGAAGCTGGCGCGCTGCGGCGTCGAGATCACCGACAGCCCCTACGTGGTGGCCAACATGCGCATCATGACCCGCATGGGCGCGGCGGCGCTGGCGCGGATCGAGCGCGAGGGCAGCTTCGTGACGGGCCTGCACTCGATCGGCGAACTCGACCCCGAGCGCCGCGTCATCATGCACTTCCCCGAGGAGCTCACGATCAAGTCCTACGGGTCGGGCTACGGCGGCAACGCCCTGCTCGGCAAGAAGTGCCACGCCCTGCGCATCGCCAGCCACCAGGCCCGCAGCGAAGGCTGGCTGGCCGAGCACATGCTGATCCTCGGCATCGAGAACCCCAAGGGCGAGACTCACTACATCGCCGCGGCCTTCCCCAGCGCCTGCGGCAAGACCAACCTCGCCATGCTGATCCCGCCGGAAGGCTACGCGCGCGACGGCTGGAAGGTCTGGACCATCGGCGACGACATCTGCTGGATGCACCCGGGCGAGGACGGACGCCTGTGGGCGATCAACCCGGAGGCCGGCTTCTTCGGCGTCGCGCCCGGCACCAGCGCCAAGACCAACCCCAACGCGCTGGCCATGCTGGACCGCGATGCGATCTTCACCAACGTCGGCGTCACCGCCGACGACCAGCCCTGGTGGGAAGGCCTGCCCGGCGCGCCGGTGAAGGACTGGCAGGGGCGCGACTACGATCCCGCCAAGGGCCCGGCCGCGCATCCGAACTCGCGCTTCACGGTCAGCGCGAAACAGTGCCCGAGCTACAGCGCGCGCGCCGAGGACCCGCAGGGCGTGCCGATCTCGGCCATCGTCTTCGGCGGCCGGCGCGCCTCGCTGGTACCGCTGGTGTTCGAGGCGCGCGACTGGACCCACGGCGTGCTGGTCGGCGCCTCGATGGCTTCGGAGACCACCGCCGCCGCGACCGGCGCGGTCGGCGTGGTGCGACGCGACCCGATGGCGATGAAGCCCTTCTGCGGCTACCACTTCGCCGACTACTTCGCGCACTGGCTCAGCTTCGGCGGCAGCGGCGCGAAGCTGCCGAAGATCTTCCACGTCAACTGGTTCCGCAAGGGCGCCGATGGCGCCTTCCTCTGGCCGGGCTTCGGCGACAACCTGCGCGTCCTGGAATGGATGATCGGCCGCATCAGCGGCGAGGCGCACGCGGTCGACACGCCGATCGGACGCCTGCCGCGCCTGTCGGACCTCAATACCGAAGGCCTGGCGCTCTCGGCCGAGGCGCGCGAGTCCCTGCTGGCGCTGGACCTGCCGGCCTGGCACGACGAGCTCGAGTCGGTCGCGGTCTATCTGGATGAACTCGGCCCGCGCGTCCCGCCTGAGCTGCGGCGCGAGTGCGAGCGCGTCGCGGCGAGTCTGGCGGCGTACGAGGCGGTGGACCCGGTCGACGCCTGACCCGACCGGTCAGGACTCGTCCGCCGGGTGCAGGCAGGCACGCAAAGGCGCGCGGGTTCGTGCGGCGCAACCCACAGGTTGCCCGGAACTTGCACGCTCTCAACCTCACGGGTCGAGGGCCTGTCCGGACTCGCACCCGCCGCCCGATCACGTGCGCGCTCGTGCGGTGGAAAGGACCTGCCTGGCGCGACTTGGCGGGCTTTCGTTCAGCACCCCGCTAAACCCTCGGACGCCGCGCTGCATCGAAGGGGCTATGCTCAGCGTGGCCATGTCCCCAACCTTCGATGCTGCGAGTCCGGCGCAGTCCCCGGCCGATTCCGTGCAGGATTGGGTCGTGGCCGCCGCACGTGGCGACGCGGCCGCCTTCGAACACCTCTACCGCATCCACGTCAAGCGCGTGTACGGCGTGATCTGGCGTCTGGTGGGAGGCGTCGCGGCGCGCGCCGAGGAACTTACCCAGGACGCGTTCGTGCGTGCCTGGCAGGCCTTGCCAGAGTTCCGCGGCGACTCGGCTTTCGGCACCTGGCTGCATCGATTGGCGGTCAACGTGGCCCTGATGGACCTGCGTTCCCGCCGCTCCGGATCCGACCGCGAGATCGATGACGCTCGGCTCGACCAGGTCGAGGCGACGGCCGCTCGACGCCGCACCGATCTGGTGCTCGACCTCGAACGCGCCGTGGCCGCCCTGCCGCCACGCGCGCGCGCCGTGCTGGTGCTGCATGACGTCGAAGGCTGGAAACACGAGGAGATAGCCGCCGAGCTGGATATGGCAGTGGGCACCTCCAAAGCGCAGCTGCACCGGGCGCGGAGTCTGCTTCGCCGTCACTTGGGAGACGAGACATGAACGAGTTCGAGCTGCGCCGACGCCTTTCCAATCTGCCTGCCGAGCGCGATCCTTCCCGCGACCTCTGGCCGGGCATAGCCGTGCGTATCGGCGCCGCGCCAGATGCACGGCGGCGCTGGGGGCGATGGCTGCCTGCGCTGGCCGCTACCCTGGCTGCCGTCGCGCTGCTGCTGCCTGCGCTGCGCCCTGGCCTCGCGCCGGAGACCGACCCGAGCTTTCAGCACACCCTGGTGCGGACGGAAGCCGAGGCGCTCGCGGCCGAATTCCAGGGCGCACTGCGCGCGCTGGGCCCGGTGCGGATTCCGCCGCCGCTTCAACCGACCGCGTCCAGCCTGGATCGCGACCTCGCCGCCCTGCACGAAGCGCTGCGCAGCGAGCCCGAGGCGACCTTCCTGCTGGAACACCTGCGCCGGGCCTACGCCCAGCGCCTGCGCCTCACGCAGCGCGCCGTCACCGGCTGATTTCCTCTCCCCCTCGCACGTCCGGAGTCCACCCATGCACGCCCGCCTCATCCCGCTCTTGCTCCTGCTTCCCCTCACCGCGCAAGCCGCGGTCAAGCCCATCGATGAACGCCGCAGCGTCGA
>JANJTY010000206.1 GCA_024710865.1 Lysobacteraceae bacterium
GGCGGCGGCCGACGCGCCCCCCCCCCCGGCGGGGCGCGCCCAGACGCGCGCGCCCGCCCCCCCGCGCCCGGCGCGGGCGCAGGCCGGCGCGGGGCCGGCGCCCGGCCGGGCGCGCAGCGCTAGCGGAAGGAAAACTCCGCGCGGCAGCCGCGGTTGACCCAGATACCGGACCGATCCCAGTCCCAGGTCACACCCTGGCGGCACTCGGCGTCGCTTAGCTGCCGGGTCAACCGAACGTCCTTCAAGCGGCGTACGCCGCAACGCTGATAGTTGCGATTCTCGGACTCGCAGCGCAGGGTCTGCCAGCCTGCGCCGGGATGCCCGCCTCCGGGATAACCGCCACCGTGCCCGACTTCGAACTCGGCCCGGCAGCCGCGGTCGACCCAGACGCCGCCGCGATCCCAGCCCCAGGTCCGCCCCTCGATGCAAGCGGCCTCCGACAGCTGGTTGACAAGGTGCACGCCGCCGCGGGTGTCGACCGCACAGTACTCGCGACGGTCGCGAATCGATTCGCACAGGACGCCCTCGCCGCCCCAACCCGGCTCTTCCCAGCCGCCACCTGGCGGGCGAGGCGGACGGCCGTGGCCGGGATCCCCGAGCATGAACTCGCCCCGGCAGCCGCCCGAAACCCAGATGCCGCGGTCGTCGTAGTCCCAGCTGCGGCCCTGATCGCAGCGCGCGCGCGACAGCTGCCGCGCCAGCACGACGCCGCCGCGGGTGTCGGCTCGGCAGTAGTGCTGGCGCTCGCCGTCGGACTCGCACACCACGACGTCGCCGAAAGCCTTCTGCCCCGGCGCCTCACCCCTGACCAGGGCGGGCGATGCGAGCAGCAGGATGCCCAGACCCAAACCTCCGAACAGCGCATTCGCCATCTTCTTCTCCTCATGGCGACGCAGCGTCGCCTGCCGCCGAGCTTAGGCAAGCGCGAATGAACCGCAAGCCCCCGCGACAGCGCGGCGGTCCGGGGCTACCCTTGGCGCAGGAAACCGGGGGGCGACCATGCGGCTGTGGCGACGAATGCGAGCGTTCGTGGGGTTCGCCATTGCCGCGACGCTGCAGGTCTGGGTCGTGCTCGAAGTGGCCGAAGGCGCCGATCGCCTGATCGACGACAGCCGCGCGGTGGCACAGTCGCAGTCCATCCTCGAGGCCGTACGCAGCGCCTACGCCGAGGTGCGCGACGCGGAAGCCTCGCAGCGCGGCTTCCTGCTCACCGGCTCGGAGGATCTGCTGGTCGAGTTCTACTCCGCCCAGGCCAACGTCGGGCCACGGCTGCAGCAGCTGACCGACGCGATCGGTGACGACGCCGAGCAGGCCAACCGGGTCCAGCTGATCGGACGGCTCGCATTCGAGCGCGTCCGCCTGCTCGATGGCATCGCGGCGGTCGGCCGCACCCAGGGCCTGGAGGCGGCCCAGGCCGAGCTGGTGCTGTCCGACGGAGCGCCGCTGATGGAGCGGATCGCCCAGCTGGTCTACGAGATCGAATCCAGCGAGCGCGAGCGCCTCGGGCAGCGGCGCGAACGCTCGCGGCAGGCCGCCGAGCGCCTGCGCACGGTCGCAGCCGGCGGCATCGCCACCAGCCTCGCGGTGCTGGCGCTGGTGTTTGTCCTGCTCGCGGCCGAGAACCGCGAGCGGCGGCGGGCTCAGGCAGCCGAGGCGCAGGCGCGCGACCGTCTGGAAGCCGGCCTGCGAAGCCTGCAGCGGGCTTCGCAGGAACTGCGCGAACTGAGCCGCTTCGCCGGCGCCCTGCAGCGCTGTCGGAGTGAGGACGAGGCGATCGCGCTGAGCCGCGACGCCCTGGCGGGGCTGCTCCCGGAGCTGGGTGGAAGCATCTATCTCGCCGGGGAAGCCGGTCCGGCGCTCCAGCGGCGTGCCCGCTTCGGCCGCCCGATCGCGGCCAGCGCCGACCTGATCGCCCCCACCGACTGCCACGCGCTCGATTCGGGCCAGAACCACCTCGTGCGCTCGCTGTCCGGGCCCGAGCGCTGTGCCCATTTCGGGCCAACGGCGCCGGGCCAGACGGTGGCATCGCTCTGCATTCCGCTCAGTGCCCAGGGCCGCCAGCTCGGCCTGGTGGCGATCAGCGGCAGCACGCAGGGCGACGAGGGGCTGTCCGGCCTGGACCTGGCCAGCGCCGCCGCCGAGCAGCTCTCGCTCTGCCTATCCAACCTGCAGCTGCAGGAGTCGCTGCGCGCGCAGTCGATCCGCGACCCGCTCACCGCGCTGTTCAACCGGCGCTACATGGAGGAGGCGCTGGCGCGCGAGATCGAACGCTGCCGGCGCGAATCGAGGCCCCTGGCGCTCGCGATCTGCGACCTCGATCATTTCAAGCAGGTCAACGACCGCTACGGCCACGACGGCGGCGACGCCCTGCTGCGCGCATTCGCCCGCCTGCTGCAGGAAACCGCACGTCGGCGCGACATCGCCTGCCGCTTCGGCGGCGAAGAGTTCGTCCTGATCCTGCCGGATACCGACGCCGACGCCGCCCAGCGCCGGCTCGAGCACCTGCGCCTTGCGGTGCGCACCCTGCGGGTGCAGCAGCATGGCCTGGAGCTGGCGCCGGCGACCGCTTCCTTCGGCCTGGCCGCTCTTGGCCCAGGGATGGCGGGAGGCGAAGACCTGCTGCGCGCCGCTGATGGCGCGCTTTACCGCGCCAAGGCCGCCGGTCGCAATCGGGTGGAGCTGGCTGGCGGGGGCGAACCGGCCGAGCCGGCCGGGTAAACTGCGCGCCTCCGCACCCGCCGCAGGACGCTTCGCGATGCTGCCTGACTCCCCCTTCCGTGCCTTCCGCATCCACCAGGACCCGGCCGGCCACCGCGCCGGACTCGAAGCGCTGGCCCTGGACGACCTGAGCCCCGGCGAGCTGGTGGTTCGGGCGGCCTGGTCGAGCGTCAATTACAAGGACGCCCTGGCCGGCACCGGCAAGGGCAGGATCCTGCGGCGCTTTCCCCTGGTCGGCGGCATCGACGTGGCCGGCACCGTGGTGGCCTCGGCCGATCCAGCCTTCCGCGAGGGCGACGCCGTGCTCTGCACCGGCTGTGGCCTGTCGGAAACCCGCGACGGCGGCTACAGCCGCTTCGTGCGCCTGGAGTCGGCCTGGGCCATTCCGCTGCCTCCCGGACTGGATCTGCGCGAGGCCATGATCCTGGGCACCGCCGGCTTTACCGCGGCGCTCAGCCTTTACCGGATGGAACAGAACGACCAGCGGCCCGAGCGCGGCCCGATCGTCGTGACCGGCGCCAGCGGCGGCGTCGGCATGCTGGCGATCGACATCCTCACCCGCGCTGGCTACGAGGCACACGCGATCACCGGCAAGTTCGAGCACCTCGACTTCCTCACCGGTCTTGGCGCGAAACAGGTGATCTCGCGACACGAGCTGTGGTGGGGCCAGCGCCCGCTGGAGAACGCGATCTGGGCGGGCGCCATCGACAATGTCGGCGACGAGATGCTGGCCGGGCTGACCCGGGTGATCCAGCCCTACGGCAACATCGCCAGCTGCGGCCTCGCCGGC
>JANJTY010000235.1 GCA_024710865.1 Lysobacteraceae bacterium
GTGGTCAACACCGGCGCGCCCAGCGCCACCGCGCTGGACGATTTCGAGGACGAACTCGAGGAATTCCTGGACGAGAATCCCGGCGCCACGCCCGACAGCCCCGGCTATCCGGTCTTCGATCCGGACAGCTTCGTCTACAGCGCCGCCAACGTCGGCGACGGTTCGGTCTGGGGCATCGAGTTCGACCTCTCCACCCCGCTCGACGCGATCGGCCTGCCGCAGACCGGCCTGTTCCTCAACGCCGCCTGGCTGGAAAGCGAGGTCGAGGACGACATCGGCGAGCGCCGCTTCAACAACCAGGCGCGCTACGTCTACAACGTCGGCTTCATCCACGACCTCGACGCGCTCGGGGCGAGCGTCGGCCTGAGCTACCGCAAGCAGGGCGATGCGACCTCGCGCGTCCTGGCCGAGGAGGTGCGGACGCGCTACGGCGCCGACCTCGAAGCCTTCGTCGAGAAGCGCTTCGGCGAGTCCTGGGCCCTGCGCCTGACCGGCTCGAACCTGCTGGATGCGTCCAAGGACGAGGTGTTCCGCAAGTTCGACACCTTCGCCGACCAGCTCGCGCGCGACTACGACGAGTTCGAGCTGGAGACCGAGCGCTCCGGCCGCGTGTTCCAGATCATCGCGCGCTATTCCTTCTGAACCGGAGCCTCCGAATGCCGAACCAGACGCCCTTCTCCCGACTCGCCTGCCTGGCGCTGCTGCTGGCGCTGGCCGCATGCGCGCCGCAGCCGGCGGCGGAATCGAGCGCCCGGACCGCGACGCCGCCTGCGAACGGGTCCGATCCGGAACGCGAACCGGACGAGGACGACGACGTCACCACCGCGCAGGCCGGCGTCGCGTTCGAAACCGTGCCCGAGGCCTTCGTGAGTGCGCTCGAACCGGAGGAGAACATCGATTCGCCGGCCAGCTGGCAGGGCGGCGACGGCTCGACCTGGGTCGTCGCCAGCGGCAAGTCGACCCACCGCCTCACGCTGTACGACGGCGACAGTGGCGCCGTGCTGCGTCGCGTCGCCGAGGCAGGCGATCTTCCCGGCCAGCTGCGTCGCCCCAACGGCGTGTTCGTGATCGACGACCGCCTGTTCGTGGTCGAGCGCGACAACCGCCGGGTGCAGGTCTTCGCCCTGCCGTCCTTCGCGCCGCTCGGCAGCTTCGGCCAGGCCGAGCTGCGCAAGCCCTACGGCGTGTGGGTGATGGGCGTCGAGGCGGGCTACGAGGTCATCGTCAGCGATGCCTACATGTCGGAGGCGGACGCGGACCGGCCGCCGCCGCCCGCGGCGCTGGGCGAGCGCTTCAAGCGCTACCGCGTCGTCGCCCGCGGACCGGAGTTCGAAGCGACCCTGCTCGGCAGTTTCGGCGCGACCGATGCAGCCGGTGCGATCCGCATTCCCGAGTCGCTCTGGGGCGATCCCGCGCAGGGACGCCTGATGCTGGCCGAGGAGGACCAGAAGGATCCGACCCGCTACAAGGTCTACGACCTCTCCGGCCGCTACGCCGGCAGCGACCTTGGCGCCGGCCGTTTCCACGCCCAGGCCGAAGGCATCGCGCTGTGGCAGTGCCGCGACGGCAGCGGCTACTGGATCGCCACCGACCCGTTCAAGGACCGCTCGGTGTTCCACGTCTTCGATCGCGTCAGCCTCGAGCACCGCGGCGCCTTCGCCGGCGAGGTCACGGCCAATACCGACGGCGTGTGGCTGCAGCAGTCGCCGACCCGCGCGTTCCCGGCCGGCGTGTTCTACGCCGTGCACGACGACCAGGCCCTGGCCGCCTTCGACTGGCGCGCCATCGCGCGCGCCCTGGCGCTGCCGGAGCGCTGCGGAAACGGCTGAGCATCGGGACCGAGGCGCTGGTGACGGGCGCCTTGGCGCGCGCTCAGCGATACAGCAGGGAGGGCAGCCAGGTGGCCAGGGACGGCCAGAGCGCGAGCACGCCGAGCATCGCGAGCTGCAGCGCGATGAAGGGCACAACGCCGCGGTAGAGCGCAGTGGTGGTGAGCTCGGGCGGGGCCACGCCGCGCAGGTAGAAGAGGGCGAAGCCGAAGGGCGGGGTCAGGAAGCTGGTCTGCAGGTTGATCGCCATCATCACCCCCAGCCAGACCGGGTCGACGCCGAGCAGGAACAGCACCGGCGCGACGATCGGGACCACCACGAAGGTGATCTCGATGAAGTCGAGGATGAAGCCGAGCACGAACATGAGCAGCATCACCGCCAGCACCGCGCCGACCGCGCCGCCGGGGATGGCGTGCAGCAGGGCGTGCACCTGCTCTTCGCCGCCGAGGCCGCGGAACACCAGCGAGAACAGGGTGGCGCCGATCAGGATGGCGAACACCATGGCGCTGACCCAGGTGGTCTGTTGCACCACTTCGCGCAGCCGGGCAAGGCCGAGCTGGCGGCGCAGCAGCGCGATCAGGGTGGCGCCGACCGCACCGACCGCGGCGGCTTCGGTCGGGGTCGCCACGCCGGCGAGGATCGAACCGAGCACAGCGAAGACCAGGAACACCGGCGGCAGGGCCGCGCGCAGGGCGGGACCGATGGCCGGGTCCTCGGGCGCGGGCAGGGCCGGGGCGCGCAGCGGACTGCGCCAGGCCACCCAGGCGATCCAGGCGAGGTAGAACACCACCAGCAGCAGACCCGGGATCAGCGCGCCGGCGAACAGGTCGCCGACCGAGACCGTCTCGGGTGCGTAGATGCCCTGCTTCAGCTGGGCCTGCTGGTAGGCGTTGCCGAGCTGGTCGGCCAGCAGCACCAGCACGATCGAGGGCGGAATGATCTGGCCGAGCGTGCCGGCGGCGCAGATCGTGCCGCCGGCCAGGCGCGGGTCGTAGCCGTGGCGCAGCATCATCGGCAGGCAGATCAGGCCCATGGTGACCACGGTCGCGCCGACGATGCCGGTGGAGGCCGCGAGCAGGGCGCCGACCAGCAGCACCGCGATGGCGAGGCCGCCGCGGCGGTGGCCGAACAGGCGCGCGACATTGCCGAGCAGGTCCTCGGCCAGGCGCGCGCGCTCCAGCATCACGCCCATGAACACGAACAGCGGCACCGCCAGCAGGGTCTCGTTGCCCATCACCCCGAACACGCGGTTGGGAAAGGCCTGCAGGAAGGACGGATCGAAGGCGCCCAGCGCGAGGCCGATGCCGGCGAACAGCAGGGCCACGCCGCCCAGGGTGAAGGCGACCGGGAAGCCGGCCATCAGCGCCGCGCAGAGCGCGACGACGAGCGCCACCAGCAGCACGGTCTGCATCAGCGCGCGCCCCCGCGGAGGCGGGACAGCGCCTTGAGCGCTTCGGACAGGCCCTGCAGAAGGAGCAGGGCCGCGCTGAGCGGGATCAGACCCTTGAGCAGGTACAGCGCCGGCAATCCGCCCGGCTCGCGCGAGGCCTCGCGCATCTGCCAGCTGGCGGCGACATAGTCGAGGCTGATCCAGAACATGAAGGCGCAGAAGGGCAGCAGCAGGAGCAGGCAGCCGAGCAGCTCGATCCAGGCCCGGGTGCGCTCGGACGCCCGCGCGGAGAACACGTCGACGCGCACGTGCTTGCCCTGCTGCAGGGTCCAGGCGCTGCCCAGCATGAAGACGCTGGCGTGCAGCCACAGCACCGTTTC
>JANJTY010000310.1 GCA_024710865.1 Lysobacteraceae bacterium
TCAAGCTGACCCGCGCGCGCAACATCTCCGGCGTGCCGGTGGTGGACGGCAACCAGCTGGTCGGCATCGTCACCAGCCGCGACATGCGCTTCGAGAAGAAGCTGGACGATCCGGTCCGCCACATCATGACCAAGAAGGACCGCCTCGTGACCGTGCGCGAGGGCGCGTCCGATGACGAGGTCCTGCAGCTGATGCACAAGCACCGCATCGAGAAGGTGCTGGTGGTGGACGATGCCTTCCACCTGCGCGGCCTGATCACGGTGAAGGACATCCAGAAGGCGCGCGACAACCCGTTCGCCGCCAAGGACGCCGACGAGCAGTTGCTGGTCGGCGCCGCGGTGGGCGTCGGCGGCGACACCGAGGCGCGGGTCGAGGCGCTGCTGGCGGCCGGCGTCGACGTCGTGATCGTCGATACCGCGCACGGCCATGCGCAGGGCGTGCTGGACCGCGTGTCCTGGATCAAGAAGCGCTATCCCAACCTGCAGGTCATCGGCGGCAACATCGTCACCGGCGACGCCGCCCTGGCCCTCATGGACGCCGGTGCGGACGCGGTGAAGGTCGGCGTCGGGCCCGGCTCCATCTGCACCACGCGCATCGTCGCCGGCGTGGGCGTGCCGCAGATCACCGCCATCGACTTCGTCGCCAGCGCGCTGCAGGACCGCATTCCGCTGATCGCCGATGGCGGCATCCGCTACTCGGGCGACATCGGCAAGGCCATCGCGGCCGGCGCCTCCACCGTGATGATCGGCGGCCTGTTCGCCGGTACCGAGGAGGCGCCCGGCGAGGTCGAACTGTTCCAGGGCCGCAGCTACAAGAGCTACCGCGGCATGGGCTCGCTCGGCGCGATGGAGAAGGGCAGCAAGGACCGCTACTTCCAGGACGCCTCCGACGCCGACAAGCTCGTGCCCGAAGGCATCGAGGGCCGCGTGCCCTACCGCGGCCCGCTGCGCGGCGTGGTGCACCAGCTCGTCGGCGGCCTGCGCTCGACCATGGGCTACGTCGGCTGCGCCGACGTCGAAGCGATGCGCACCCGCCCCAACTTCGTCCGCGTTACCGGCGCCGGCACCCGCGAAAGCCACGTGCACGACGTGCAGATCACCAAGGAGCCGCCGAATTACCGGATGAGCTGATGGGCCGGGATTGGTGATTCGGGATTCGGGATTCGTCGAGCGACGCGGCCCTCAGCGCTCTGCCAGTTAAACCTTTGTCGGAACCTCTATGTCGCCTCAGTCTTCTTCAGCCAATCCCGAATCCCGAATCCCGAATCCCGGCTCTCCGGACCTCCACACCGACAAGATCCTCATCCTCGACTTCGGCGCGCAGTACACCCAGCTGATCGCGCGGCGGATCCGCGAGCAGGGCGTGTATTGCGAGATCTGGGCCTGGGACCACGATCCGGCCGAGATCGCGGCCTTCGCGCCCAAGGGCATCGTGTTCTCCGGCGGGCCGGAGTCCACCACCGAGGCGGGATCGCCGCGCGCGCCGCAGCAGGCCTTCGACCTGGGCGTTCCGATCCTCGGCATCTGCTATGGCATGCAGACGCTCGCCGCGCAGCTGGGCGGGCACACCGAGGCCGGGCTGGAGCGCGAGTTCGGCCACGCCGAGGTCGAGGTGATCGCGCCCTGCGCCTTGCTTGACGGGTTCAAGGACCATGCCGGCGCGCCGCCGCGCCTGGACGTCTGGATGAGCCACGGCGATCGCGTCTCGAAGGTGCCGCCGGGCTTCCGCGTCACCGCCCGCACCGCCAGTGTGCCGATCGTGGCGATGGCGGATGAGGCGCGCCGCATCTACGCCGTGCAGTTCCATCCCGAGGTCACGCACACGAAGCAGGGCGGGGCGATGCTGCGCCGCTTCGTGGAGGACATCTGCGGCTGCCAGCGTCTATGGACCGCGGCCAACATCGCCGAGGACCAGATCCGCCGCGTGCGCGAACAGGTCGGCAACGACCACGTTCTGCTCGGGCTCTCGGGCGGCGTGGATTCCTCCGTGGTCGCTGCGCTGCTGCACAAGGCGCTGGGCGAGAACCTCACCTGCGTCTTCGTCGACACCGGCCTGCTGCGCTGGCAGGAAGGCGACCAGGTCATGGCCATGTTCGCCGAGCACATGGGCGTGAAGGTGATCCGCGTCGACGCGCGCGAGCGCTTCTTCGCGGCGCTGGCCGGGGTCGACGAGCCCGAGGCCAAGCGCAAGATCATCGGCCGCCTGTTCGTCGAGGTGTTCGACGAGGAGTCGGCCAGGATCGCGAACGTGAAGTGGCTGGCGCAGGGCACGATCTACCCCGACGTGATCGAGTCGGCCGGCAGCAAGACCGGCAAGGCCCACGTCATCAAGAGCCACCACAACGTCGGCGGCCTGCCCAAGCACATGAAGCTTGGCCTGGTCGAGCCGCTGCGTGAGCTGTTCAAGGACGAGGTGCGACGCCTCGGCCTGGCGCTCGGCCTGCCGCGCGCGATGGTCTATCGCCATCCCTTCCCCGGCCCCGGCCTGGGCGTGCGCATCCTGGGCGAAGTCCGGCCAGAGTTCGCCGAGCTGCTGGCCAAGGCGGACCACATCTTCATCGAGGAACTGCGCAACCACGGCCTGTACGACAAGGTCAGCCAGGCTTTTGCCGTGTTCCTGCCGGTCAAGTCGGTCGGGGTAGTCGGCGACGCCCGCGCCTACGAGTGGGTGATCGCGCTGCGCGCGGTCGAGACCATCGACTTCATGACCGCGCACTGGGCGCACCTGCCCTACGACTTCCTCGATCTCGTCTCGCGCCGCATCATCAATGAACTGCGCGGCGTATCGCGCGTGGTGTACGACATCAGCGGCAAGCCCCCAGCCACGATCGAATGGGAGTAGCCGGCCTGCTTGCGAGCCACTGGCTCGCAGGCCGGCTGCTGACCGGCCATGGAGGGCCGGGCCGGGGTTCCAATGCTCCTTAGGAGAATGACGTATCCAGAGTCCGTTCGTGGTGAGGAGCCGTCGAGGCGCGCGCAGCGCGATCGAGATGGCGTCTCGAACCACCCGCGGTGGCTCGACACGTACGGATTTGAAAAGGCATCGCTCAGGTTGAGAGGATTGGGCCAGGGTCGAGCGAATTGATGGCGAGCACGTAGCGCCACGATGTGCGCCGGTAGCGCGGTCTTGTCCTTTGGATAGCTTGCTGAGGAGTCGGGTTGCTGCAATGGCGTTCTGGGTCTACATGCTGCGCTGCGCGGATGGCTCGTTCTACGTGGGCCACAGCGATCAGCTTGAAGTCCGCGTGGGCCAGCACCAGTCCGGCTCCAATCCGGGCTGTTACACCTTCAAGCGGCGCCCTCTGGAGCTGGTCTTCGCGCAGGAGTGCGCCACCCGGGCCGAGGCGCTGGAGTCGGAGCTGCGCATCAAGCGCTGGAGCCGAGCCAAGAAGCAGGCGCTGATCGAGTCGAACTGGGACCGCCTCAAGGCCTTGGCGAAACGGCGATCCGCGCGCCCTGCAGCGGAGGTCGCGCAGAGTGGTTCGATCGCCACGGTCTCGTTCGACCGCTGCGCGGTCGCCTCGACCGCCGCGCCTCACCACGAACGGGGTGAGGTGGATGCCTCCTCAAGACCTCCGTTGAGCCCCACGGGTGCGGGTGGCTCGATCACTGCGGCCGCCCCGACCTTCGCGCCTCACCACGAACGGGGTAGGGCAGCTGGGGGGCGGGTTGCTACTGCCTCCACGTCTCAGCACGAACGGCATAGGGAGGGTCCAGTAGCCGGTAGCAGCCCTCCGGATCCCGTTCGTGGTGAGGAGGCATCGAGGCGCCCCGCAGGGGCGAGCGAGAGGCCGTCTCGAACCACCAGCGAAGCGCCTCCTCAGGCCCGTGCCGATGCGCTGCGCCAGGGCAGCCGCGATCAAGCGCAACCGCCACCCGCCGAAACCGACGAGCGCTGGATGCGCCACGCTCTGGCGCTGGCCGACATGGCCGAGCGGATCGACGACGAGGTGCCGGTCGGCGCGGTGCTGGTGGGCCCGGACGGCGCGCTGGTGGCCGAAGGCTGGAACCGCAACATCGTCGAGCACGATCCGACCTCGCACGCCGAGATCGTGGCCATGCGCCAGGCCGGGATGCGCCTGGGCAACCACCGCCTGCTCGGCTGCACGCTGTACGTCACGCTGGAGCCCTGCGCGATGTGCGCGATGGCGATGGTGCATGCGCGCGTCGCGCGCGTCGTGTACGCGGCATCGGATCCCAAGACCGGCGCCTGCGGCAGCGTGTTCGACCTGCTCGCCGATCCGCGCCACAACCACCGTGTCGACGTGCGCGGCGGCGTGCTGGCGGACGAGGCCAGCCGGCGTCTGAGCAACTACTTCCGACGCAAGCGCGGCAAGCCGCCGCTCTGATCGCCCGCTGTCCGTTCCGCAGCGTGGCGGCCCTGCCTGGCCTGGGATCGGGCAGGGCAGGGCGCTCGGCCGAGCCTCGCTCGCTTCGCCACGTGATGCGGTTCGCCCCCTCGTTGCGGCTCTGTTGCATCGCAACAGGACCCTGTGCAAGACTCGCCGCCATGCTCAACTTCCACGCCGACGCCGAGATCCTGACCGCCGCCCGCATGGCCGCCGGCATGACCTCGCGCGCGCGCCGACCGTCGCCCCCATCCCGCGCTGGGTAGCGACCGTTCGAGCCTGCATCCGAATCGACAAGCCCAGCCCACGCGCTGGGCTTTTGCGTTTCTGGCTCCTGCTCTCGCGAATCCCAAATCCCGATTCCCGAATCCCGGTTCTCCAACGAATCCCCAATCCCGAATCCCGACCCCCAATGAACCACTTCCTCAACACCCAGGACTGCACCCGTGCCGAACTCGACGCCCTGCTGGCGCATGCTGCCGAGCTCAAGCGCTCGAAGTTCGGCGACCAGCTGAAGGGCAAGTCCATCGCGCTGGTGTTCTTCAATCCCTCGCTTCGCACCCGCACCAGCTTCGAGCTGGGCGCGCAGCAGCTCGGCGGCACGGCCATCGTGCTGGCGCCGGGCAAGGACGCCTGGCCGATCGAGTTCGAAGTCGGCTCGGTGATGGACGGCGAGGCCGAGGAGCACATCGCCGAGGTCGCGCGCGTGCTGTCGCGCTATGTGGACCTGATCGGCGTGCGCGCGTTTCCGAAGTTCGTCGACTGGCAGGTCGACCGCGAGGACCGCGTGCTGAAGGGCTTCGCGAAGTACTCGACGGTGCCGGTGATCAACCTCGAGACCATCACCCACCCCTGCCAGGAGCTGGCCCACGCCCTGGCCCTGCAGGAGCACTTCGGCACGTCCGACCTGCGCGGCAAGAAGTACGTGCTGACCTGGACCTACCACCCCAAGCCGCTCAACACCGTGGTCGCCAACTCGGCCCTGACCATCGCCACCCGCCTGGGGCTGGACGTGACCCTGCTCTGCCCCACGCCCGACTACGTGCTGGACGAGCGCTACATGGGCTGGGCGGCGCAGAACGTGGCCGAAAGCGGCGGCTCGCTGCGCATCAGCCACGACATCGAAGACGCCTACCGCGGCGCCGACGTGGTCTACGCGAAAAGCTGGGGCGCCTTGCCCTACTTCGGCAACTGGGCACCGGAAAAGCCCATCCGCGACGCGCACCGGCACTTCATCGTCGACGAAGCCAAGATGGCGCTCACCAACAACGCCGTCTTCAGCCACTGCCTGCCCCTGCGCCGCAACATCAAGGCCACCGACGGCGTGATGGACTCGCCGGCCTGCATCGCCATCGAGGAGGCCGAGAACCGGCTGCATGTGCAGAAGGCCATCATGGCCGCGCTGGTGCGCGGCCGGTGATTCGGGATTCGCTGAGAAGCC
>JANJTY010000318.1 GCA_024710865.1 Lysobacteraceae bacterium
CACGAGCCGAGCAGGAGCGAGGCCGAATGCCGAAGGCAGCCCGCAGGGCGGCGGGCAGGATGCCCGACGTAAAGAGAAGTAACTCGGGGCGGCCGAAGGACGCACCGAAAGCTCTGCTTCAAAGCTTCAAGAAGCCACACCGCGCGTCAGCGGCACCACGCCAATGATGCGGCTCGCTCCGCTCACCACATCCTACGACGGTGCCGTCGACCTGAAGGACGCACCGACCGCCCTGTGCAAGCGATCCCTCTCCTCAGCGCCACGCAGTCGGGAAGGGCGCCTGTGGTGGGCGACGCCAATCAGTCGCGGTGCGCCCGGTTGCACCCTACAGCCCCTTCTCCCACGGCGGCGGATCGCCAATACTCTCGACCAGATGGTCGATCACCGCCCGCACCTTGCGCGAGGGGATGCGGGTCTTGGGATAGACGGCGTAGACGCCGTCCGCCGCTGGCTGCTCGTGCGGCATGGCGTTGATCAGGCGGCCGTCGCGCAGGGCCTCGCAGGCGATGAAGGTGGGCAGCACGGCAAGGCCGAGGCCGGCGATCGCGGCTTCGCGGATGGCTTCGCCGTTGTTCGCCACGATGCGACCCTTGACCAGGACCTGACGCGGCGCGGCGCCGGGACGCGGGGACTCGAAGGTCCACTGCTGCAGGGCGGGCGTATTGGCATAGCTGATGCAGGCATGCTCGGTCAGCGCCTCGGGCGAGGCCGGCAGTCCGTGGGCGCGGGCATAGCCCGGGCTGCACACCACGACGCGGCGCGAGATCGCGAGCCGGCGCGCGGCCAGGGCCGAATCCGCCAGTCGACCGATGCGGATGCCGAGGTCGAAGCCGCCGCCGCTCAGGTCGATCTTGCGGTCCTCCAGATCGAGCGAGACCGACAGCCGCGGATGGCGGGCGAACAGCGGCGCCAGCAGACCCATCAGGTGCAGGGTGCCGAAGCTCATCGGAGCGGCCAGGCGCAGGTGCCCACGCAGTTCGCCCTCGCATTCCCCGGCTTCCTCGACCGCTTCCTCCAGCTGTTGCAGGAACTCGCGCGCGCGGCGGTAGAACACCTCGCCGCGGTCGGTCGGCACCACCTTGCGGCTGGAGCGGTGCAGCAGTTCGCCGCCGATCGCTGATTCGAGGTCCGAGACCCGCTTGCTGATCACCGACTTGGCCAGGCCCAGGCGGCGCGCCGCGGCGCTGACGCTGCCGGTCTCGACCACGGCGAGGAAGGCTTCGATGTCGTCGAGGCGATAGCGCACGTTGGATGCTCCTGGTCCAGGCCGGCGACAGCTTACTCCGGGTCGTAGTCGAGGTTGGGCGCGAGCCAGCGTTCGGCTTCGGTCAGGGTCCAGCCCTTGCGCCGCGCGTAGTCCTCGACCTGCTCCTTCGATACGCGGCCCACCACGAAGTACTGGCTGTCGGGATGCGAGAAGTAGTAGCCGGATACGGCCGCGGCCGGGTACATGGCGCAGCTGTCGGTCAGCTGCAGGCCGGCGTTGGCCTCGGCATCGAGCAGCGCGAACAGCGTGCGCTTTTCCGTGTGGTCGGGACAGGCGGGGTAGCCGGGTGCGGGTCGGATGCCGCGGTAGCGCTCGCCGATCAGGGCCTCGTTGTCGAGCGCTTCGTCCGGCGCGTAGCCCCAGAGTTCGGTGCGCACGCGCTGGTGCAGGCGCTCCGCCAGGGCCTCGGCCAGGCGGTCGGCCAGGGCCTTGAGCAGGATGCTGCGGTAGTCGTCGTGCGCGGCTTCGAAGCGCGCCAGGTGCGGCTCGATGCCGAGGCCGGCGGTGACCGCGAAGCCGCCGATCCAGTCGCGCTTGCCCGAGTCGAGCGGCGCGATGAAATCGGCGAGGCAGAAGTCGGGACGCTCGACGGGCTTGTCGGCTTGTTGGCGGAGGAAGTGGAACGTCCGTGATTCGCTGGGAAGCCGGGATTCGGGATTCGGGATTCGGGATTGGCTGAAGCCCGCGGTTTCAGCGTCTTCACCTTGCCCCGGGCGTGGGGGGCGCGCAAAACGCTGCGCCGGCTCTGGCGAAGCCCGAAGCCCGAATCCCGAATCAGGGATCACAACGTCGTCGCCGATGGACGCTGCCGGCCAGATGCCCACCACCGCCTTCGCCTTCAACCAGCCTTCCTCCACGATCTGCTGCAGCATCGCCTGCGCGTCATCGAACAGCTCGCGCGCCTGGGCGCCGACCACGGCGTCGTCGAGGATGGCGGGGTAGCGGCCGGCCAGCTCCCAGGTCTGGAAGAAGGGCGTCCAGTCGATCAACTCGACCAGCTCGGCCAGCGGGTAGTCGTCGAACACGGTCAGGCCCGGCTGCCTGGGCTCGGGCGGGTCGTAGCTCGACCAGTCCGGCCGGAAGGCCTGGGCGCGGGCCTTGTCCAGCGGCACCAGGCGCTTGCCCGTGCCGCGGTCCTTGTGGCGCTCGCGGATGGCGGCGTAGTCGGCCTCGTTGGCGGCGACGAAGGGTGCGCGCAGGTCGGGGCTGATCAGCGACTGCGCCACGCCGACGGCGCGCGAGGCGTCCTTCACCCAGACCGTGGGCGAGCGGTAGTGCGGCGCGATCTTGAGCGCGGTGTGGGCGCGCGAGGTGGTGGCGCCGCCGATCATCAGCGGCAGAGTGAAGCCCTGGCGCTGCATTTCCCTGGCGAGATGGGTCATTTCCTCCAGCGAGGGCGTGATCAGGCCGGACAGGCCGATGACATCGAC
>JANJTY010000261.1 GCA_024710865.1 Lysobacteraceae bacterium
GGATCAGGCCGAAGCCCTCCTGCACCGCCACCCGCTGCTGGCTTTCCGCATCCGCGAGGTCCAGCGTGATGAAGCCGGGCTCGGACAGCAGGCACAGGTCGGGAAACTTCATCGCCAGGTCGGGCTGGATGTCGCGCAGCAGGCGGCTCACCTCGAGCGCGCCCTCCAGCTCGTAGTAGGCGTTCTTGCGCACGCAGTTGGTGATGCGGACCTGCAGCGAGAGCTTGTAGAAGTAGGGGTTGTCCGGATGGAAGAGAGTGCGGATCGAGGAGGTCGCGGCATAGTCCGCACCCTGCGGTCCCAGGTCCTGCATCCGCCCCGTGCGCAGCGCCGCGCGCACGGCGGGTTGCTGCAGCAGGTAGCGCGCCTGCCACGGGTGCACCGGCAGCAACGCGCTGCCGTCGTCCGCAAGACCGCCCGGCGCCTGGGCGCGGATCAGCGCCGCGGGCGCGTCGGCGAGCAGGCTGGCCTGTTTGAGGTCCTCTTCGCGCACGGCGAAATAGTGCAGCGGGAAGCGGGCCTGCAGCTCGGGCGAGTAGCGCCGGATGTCCTCCTCGGAAAAGCCTTCCCGGCTCTTGGGCGTCGGGTGGAAGGTGTGGCCGAAGACGAGGGCCTGTTCGGAGGCGATGTAGGCGGCGAGGGGGTCGGGCGCCGCCGCCGGCGTACGCCGGTTGGCGACGATCGTGGTGACGGTCTCGACGCTGTTGGCGATCTGTGCGTAGAGCTCCTCGTTGAAGGGGGCGCCGCACTCGAGCGCGAGCTCTCCCAGCAGCAGCCGCGCCAGCGCCGTCCAGTCCAGCGGCGACCAGCCTTGCCCCGGGATGCGGGCGAAGAACGGCCCGCGGTAGCGATAGCAGCCCGAGGCCGCCGGCCGCTCGACGACGCCGATGACGCGCACGTGGCTGTTGGGCAGCAGCAGGTGCATCACCGGCCCTTCGTGCTGCGCCACGCGCAAGGCCAGCGGCCAGTCGTTCTGGCCGAAGCGCGAGCCGAAGCTGAGCTGGCCGCCGGGCATCGCCACCTCGCGGCAGTAGCAGTTGAGCAGGTTCTCGAGGCAGTGCCGGTCGGCCTCCGCAACGGCCGCCAAGAGTCGTGTGGCGGCGCCATCGAGGTCGTTCGGGCGTTTCAGGGCTTGTGTAGTCATCAAGCTACTCCTTTGATCGATGAACGGGTGCGATGCCATCGCGTCCCGCAGAGACTTCCGAGCAGCGCGAGCGCCGCCGCGCCGCCGAGGTAGAAAGGGGCTTGCGGCCCGAAGGCGCCGGCGACGATGCCGGCCGCCACGCCGGCGGCGACGCCGCCCCACTTGGCGCCGCTCTCGAGCCGGCCGAAAGTGCGCCCGGCCTGCTCCGCGCGGCTCACGGCCGCCACCCGCGCATGCAGTCCGATGAAGCCGGCCGTCATCGCCAGTCCCATCAATACGCGCCAAGCGACCAGCGCCGCCGTGGTATCGGCGCCGGGCTGGGCCGCGAGGCTTGCAGCCAGCGCCGCCAGCGCCAGCCCCATCACCCACGAGTGCGGCACTTTGCGCAGCAGCAGCGTGAGCGGGGCGGCGGCGAGCAGATAGACCAGGTGCGGCAGGCCGAAGAGCAGTCCGGCCAGGGCGGTCGACGCCTCGGGCAGACGCGCCTGCACGAAGACGATGAAGTAGGGGAAGGTCGCCACCGTGGAGAACACGAAGATCGCCTGCAGCGCGAGCAGGCCGCGCAGCCGCGGCGGCGCCTCTGCCGCATTCGGGGCGGTGCGCGGCACCCGCGGCGGCGTCGGCAACCGCCACACCAGGAAGGCGGCCAGCAAGGGCAGCAGCGCGAGCCAGCGGTACAGCTCCAGCGGCGCCAGAACACCCATCGCGCTGCCGAGCAGCAGCGGCGCCAGCATCAGCGAGGCGCGCGCCGAGCCCTGCATGAGGGTGAGCGTGCGACTCAGGCGCTCGCCGCTCACCACCGTGGCGAGATAGGCGTTGGAGGCGCCGAAAGTGCCGCCGACCAGTCCCTGCAGGGCGAGCGCGAGCACGAACATGCCGATGCCGTCGGCGAACCCGGCGAGCAGGAAGCTGGCGGCGAGCCCGAGCTGGGCCCGCAGCAGCAGCGCCTTCTGGCCGTAGCGATCGCCCAGGCGCCCCCACCACGGGCTGCTCACCGCCACGCACACGGCGGGCAGGACGTACAGCCAGCCGGCGAGGAACTCGGCATGACCGCCGCCGAACTCGCGCAGGATCAGGGGAAAGAACGGCGGCATCCCCAGGGCCGCGAAGGCCGCGGCGAAGTGGCCGGCGACGATCGCCGCGACCGTACCACGGGGCGCGTTCATGATTGCCCCAGGAAATTGGGCGCGGTCTTGCCGTAGAACTTGTTCACGTCGCTGGCCCCGGTGCGGGCCTTGCTCTCGAGGCTGGCCGCGCGCAGCAGGTATTTGAGATAGAGCTGCTCGTCCTCCAGCAGCAGCCGTCGGGCGAGCGCGGTGTCGAAGCCGTCGGCGGCGATCGCGTCCAGCTCGCGGGCAATGCTCGCGCGCACGCGGCCATAAAGGACTTGCCGCTCGGCGCGGCCGGCGTCCGCCAGCGCTTCCACCAGCACGGCGATGTTGAGCTGGAGGGTGATGGTGGTGAACATCTGCGCGAGCGGCAGCTCCTCGTCGACGACGATGCGGCGGTCGCGCAGGGCATCCACCCGCGGCGCGAGCGAGGGGTGGTGCTGCGCCAGGAAACGACCGTGGATGCGCGGCGCGTCGTTGTCCTTGAGTAGCAGCCGCACGCGGGGCGCCGCCTCGGACAGCACGACCAGGGAGTTCTGCTGGTTGGATTCCAGCGCGATGCCGGCGCGCAACCACAGCCCCAGATGCAGCGCCACGGTGAGGTCCAGGTAGTCGTTGAACAGGGCAAGGACGTCGCCGCCATAGCAGCGGTCCGCCAGGTTCTCGATCACCAGGCGACCGTCCGGTGCCGCTGCGGCCAGCGCCGCCACCGGAGCGATGTCGCAATCGCCGAGGCCGTCCGGGTAGCGCCGCAGGATGAAGCCGAGGAAGGTCTGCCCGGCGACGTGGGCGCCGAAGGTTTCGTCGGTGAGCAGCAGGCGCCCGGCCACGCCCGGCAGATCCCGCGCCACCTGCGCCAGCAGGCCCTGCACCAGGGCGCCGTCGGTGATCGTGCTGGGCTTGATGGTGCGCAGGTTGCGCGCGCCGAGCGTGCGCATGGTGAGCGGCACCTTGAGATGCCATTGGGGGGCGGCGAGCGGTGCCACGGTGCGCACCGACAGGGTCGGGGTGACCTCCAGCCAGGGCAGCGGCGCCCGCCGCACCGCGTCGTGCAATCCCTGCTCGCGCAGCATGAGGTCGAGGTCCGCATCCCACAGCCGCGGATGCACCGGTACCAGGACATGCTCGTCGGAGAGTGCGTCGGGCAGTCCGACGTCGGCGAAGCTCGGCCAGGGCAGGTCCGCCGGCGGCGTGCTGCCGTGGTAGAGGCTCTGCGGTACCGCCACCCAGCGCAGCGCGAAGCGCGGCTGGAACTCCGGCGTATAGGCGGCGAGGTCGGCCGGCGAGAAACCGAGCTTGGCGCGCGCGGTCGGGTAGTACGGGTGGTCGTGGAAGGCCGCCAAACGTTCGTGGCGCAACAGGCTGCGGGCCCATGCCGGCCAGGCGGCGGTCGGTTCTGCCGCCTCGCCCCGCGCCAGCGCCGCGAACAGGCGCCGGCGCTCGTGATCGCACAGGCGGCCGTGCTCGGCTGCGGTGCGACACTCGGCCGCAAACGCCTCGTGCTGGGTGAATTCCTCGCCGTCCAGCCCGCGGCGGAAGCGTTCGAGCACCTCCTCCAGCGCATACAGCGGGGTCACGGCGCCGTCCTCGACGGCGAGCGCGGGCAGCATGCGCAGGCGCCACGGCTGCATGTAGCGGCACGGCTCGACCGCCAGCCACAGCTCGGTGTCATCCTGCAGCCGCAGGCGCATCCAGTGGCCTGCCGCCAGCATAGGCGACAGCAGATCGACGCAGGGCAGCGCGCGCGGATCTGCGTGGATTTCGCCGCGGCTCAGGCATCCGCGTACGTCTTCCCGCAGCAGGGCATCCACGACGCGGCGGCAAAGATAGTCCGGCACCTGGATGGCGACAGGGAACTCGGCCGAGCGGTTCATGCGCTGAGCTCCCAGTCGAGGTTGGCCTGG
>JANJTY010000423.1 GCA_024710865.1 Lysobacteraceae bacterium
GCGGCCACGCCGTCACCCTTTTCGATGCCGCAGCCGAGATCGGCGGCCAGTTCAACCTGGCCAAGCGCATTCCGGGCAAGGAGGAGTTTCACGAGACCATCCGCTATTTCGCCCGCCGCATCCAGCAGACCGGCGTGGACCTGCGCCTGTCGACCCGGGTCGATGCCGCGGCCCTCGCCCAGGGCGGCTTCGACGAGGTGGTGCTGGCCACGGGCGTGACGCCGCGCAGTGCGGGTATCCCCGGCAGCGATCATCCCAAGGCCGTTTCCTATCTGGACGTGCTGAGCGGGCGGCACGTGCCGGGTCGCAAGGTCGCCATCATCGGCGCCGGCGGCATTGGTTTCGACGTGGCCGAGTTCCTGGTGCACGAAGGCCCCTCGCCGACGCTGGACGTGCAGCGCTGGCTGCACGAATGGGGCGTCGACCAGAGCCTCGGCGCCCGCGGCGGCATCGAGGGCGTGAAGCCCCAGCCGGAGCCGCCGGCGCGCGAGGTGTGGCTGCTGCAGCGCAAGACCAGCAAGGTCGGCGCCGGACTGGGCAAGACATCGGGCTGGGTGCACCGCTCCACCCTGAAGGCCAAGGGCGTGCAGATGCTGGCCGGGGTCAACTACGAGCGCATCGACGACGCCGGCCTGCACATCCGCATCGGCGAGGAATCGAAGGTGCTGCCGGTGGACGAGGTGGTCATCTGCGCCGGCCAGGAGCCGCTGCGCGCGCTGCAGGCCGGCCTGGTCGAGGCCGGCAAGACCCCGCACCTGATCGGCGGCGCCGACATCGCGGCCGAACTCGACGCCAAGCGCGCCATCGCCCAGGGCAGCGAGCTGGCGGCGCGGCTTTGACGCGCGCTGCCGCTAGGTCCGGAAGAGCAGTTTTTGCCACGGATGAACACGGATAGACACGGATAAAAGCGGATCGGAGTGGGCGTAGGGGTGGTGCGCGAACGAATCGCGTGCCCCTGCCCATTTCAGTTCGGCTCTTGCTCTATCCGTGTTTTTCCGTGTTCATCCGTGGCCAATTCGCTTCGGCTCTTGGCCCGAGCACATCGCAAGCGTCTGATCTACAATGCGCCGTCGCAATCCAGCCTAGTCGGATTGCTCTAGAGCCGGCCCTTAAGCTCCCGTCCAGCCGCTCCGCCTGGCCCCGTGAAACGCGGGTCCGTTCACCGGCGGTTCTGGAAACCGGGGCTACAAAGCGGCCCCACCAACGAGGTGCGCCAGCCGTAGGCCCGGCCAGCGCACCGCTTCGGCGGCGCTTCCAAGCGTCGCCCAAGCCACCGGCAGCGTCCGCGCCGCCGACCTTGAAAACCTGGCTCCGTCGTTCCGCTGCGTCCTTCGCCGCATCGCTCTTGCGAAGGTTCCCTGCGCGCTGTTCCCGACCCTTCCAGGGCCGGAGCGCGGGTGCGCAGCCGGTCGACGGGCATGAAGGAGAAGCGACAATGAAACTGGCCACCATCCTTTGGCTTGCCTCGCTGCTGCCGCAGCCGGTCGCCGATCCGCTCTGCCTCACGACCACGGTCTATCTGGAGGCACGCGACCAGTCCGAACTGGGTCAGCGCGCCGTGGCGGAAGTCGCGCTGCGTCGCCAGAACAGCGGGCATTGGGGCGACTCGATCTGCGAGGTCGTCACGGCCCGCCGCCAGTTCGCGCCGGCCATCGTGCATCCGGGACATCGCCTCAATAACCAGATTGCCTGGGAGCGCTCGGCGCGGATTGCCTTCCAAGCGCTGCGTGACTGGTCGCATCCGAGTGGCGCCCAACGCCAAGTCGTGCCAGGTGCGAGCCACTTCGCCGCCCATGATCTGGTCTCGCCACCGTGGGCCACCTCGGCGCCCGTCGCCGTGATCGGCGACCACAGCTTCTACCGGGTGATGCGGCTGTAGCAAGGGAATCGCCGCACCCGCAGGGCGGCCGCACTGTCCCCCTCCGCTGCGGCACTGCGTTCTTCCAGGCACTGTTCCTGAACTGGAAGACCCGCCATGACGCCTTGCCTGCGCAACGCCCTTGCTGCCCTGCTGCTGATCCCGACCCTCGCCGCGGCCCAGACCCCGTCGTCGCCACCCGCAGCGACCGACTTCCAGTCCGCCCTGCAGGTGTCGCTGGAGGCCAGCCGCGATAGCCGACGCGGCGTGCAGCTGCACGTGGACGGGGTGCGCATTGCCGGGTTGGTGCGCGAGATCCACGCCGACGCGGTGGTGCTGTCCAACCGCGAGTTCGAGCGCATCGTGGTGCGGCGCGACCGCATCAGCGCGGTCGAGGGCAACTGAGCCCGCGGCTACTCAGACCAGGTCCACGCGCAACGCCGCCACGGCCCGCCGCGCCTTGGCCCGCGCGGCGTCGAGGTCAGTGCCGCGGGCCAGGGTGACGCCCACGCGGCGGCGGCCCTCGACGCGCGGCTTGCCGAACAGGCGCAGCGCCGTGTCAGGTTCGGCCAGCGCCGCGTCCACGTCGCCGAACACGGGCACGCCATGGCCCTCGGCCAGCACCGCGCAGGAGGCCGACGGTCCAAGTTGGGCGATGGTGGGGATCGGCAGGCCGAGGATCGCGCGCGCATGCAGGGCGAACTCGGACAGCTCCTGCGAGATCAGCGTGACGAGGCCGGTATCGTGCGGACGCGGGCTGACTTCGGAAAACCAGACCTCGTCGCCGCGCACGAACAGCTCCACGCCGAACACGCCCAGGCCGCCGAGGTTGTCGGTGATGCGGCGCGCGATGTCGCAGGATCGCTCCCAGGCGCGGGCCGACATCGGCTGCGGCTGCCAGCTCTCGCGGTAGTCGCCATCGACCTGCAGGTGTCCGATCGGCGCGCAGAAGTCGGTGCCATCGCGGTGCCGCACCGTGAGCAGGGTGATCTCGTAGTCGAAGTCGACGAAGCCCTCGACGATCGCGCGCCCTTCGCCGGCGCGCCCGCCGTGCTGGACGTAGTCCCAGGCCGCATCGATCTCGCCTGCGTCGCGCAGCGTGCTCTGGCCCTTGCCGGATGAGCTCATCAGCGGCTTGACCACGCAGGGCAGGCCGATCTCGGCCACCGCGGCATGGAACTCGGCGCGCGTGTCGACGAAGCGGAATGGCGAGGTCGGCAGGCCCAGTTCCCCGGCCGCGAGGCGGCGGATGCCCTCGCGATCCATGGTCAGGCGCGCGGCGCGAGCGGTGGGGATGACGCGCAGGCCCTGGTTGCGCTCCAGTTCGACCAGGGTCGGGGTGTGGATGGCCTCGATCTCGGGCACGACCAGATCCGGTTTCTCCTGCGCGATCAGCGCCCTGAGCGCGGTCGGATCGAGCATGTTCAGCACGTGCGCCCGGTGCGCGACCTGCATCGCCGGCGCGGCCTCGTAGCGGTCCGCCGCGATCACCTCGCAGCCGAAGCGCTGCAGTTCGATCGCGACCTCCTTGCCAAGCTCGCCCGATCCCAGAAGCAGCACGCGCAGGCCGTGTGGACCGAGGGGCGTTCCGATCGTGCGCATGCTGGCGGGTATCGCTGGGGATGAGCGGGAAGTCTAACGGGCGGACGCTTGGCAGGGAGCGGCCGGATGGCCAGAATGCCGCGATGTCGCGCGCCTTTGCTGGTTTTCTGCTGCTGGCCCTGATGCTTGCGTTCGCCCCCGCCCCAGCGAGCGGCGAGGACGGCGACTGGCTGCGCGTGGCGCTGGAAGGGCGCAAGATCGGCCATCTGCACGTGCAGCGGCAACCCGTAGGCGATGAGGTCCACACTACCCAGACGCTGCAGCTCGAGGTCGATCGGGACGGCACCCGCATTGCGCTGACCAGCATCGAACATGCGCGCGAATCAGCCGACGGCCAGCCGCTCGCGTTTTCATCCGAGATGAGCCTCGGCGGCAGCCGCTCGCTTACCCGCGGCGAACGCGACGAAGCGGGGCGCTGGCAGGTCGAAACGGAACAGGCGGGGCGCCGCCAGCACCAGCGCTTCGATTGGCCGCCTGGCGCCCTTCTGCCGGAAGGCCAGCGGCTGCAGGAGTCATCCGTGGCGCGCACGCCGGGATCGCGCTATTCGCTGATCGCCTTCGACATGACGTCGCTGCAGTCGCTGCGCATCGACGCGGCCGTCGCGGAACTGGAAACGATCGCCCTTCCGGACGGCGCAACGCAGGCGCTGAGGATCGAGCAGACCCTCGCCGTTGGCGAGGCCACGCTATCGAGCACGAGCTGGATCGGTGGCGACGGCGAATTGCTGCGGACGCAGCTGCCGATGCTCGGCCTCAGGATGGAGCTGGAAGCCTGCGACCGCGCCTGCGCCACCGCGCCGAACCAGCCGGCCGACATCCTCGCCATGACCAGCCTGCCCTCGCCGCGGACGCTGGAGCGCGCCGATCGCATGCAGTCGCTCGACTACCGCCTGCGTGGCACCGACGCGCTGGCACCGGCCCTGGCCGCGATTCCCGGGCAGTCCGTGGTGCCGGAGAAACGGGGGAGTTGGCGACTGAGGATCGATCCGTCCGGCACGCCGGCGCCGCAGCCGGATGCGGACGCAACGGCCCCGAACCGCTGGCTGCAGAGCGATGCCGAGACCATTCGCGAGGCCGCCTTGGCGGCTGCCGCGGACGCAGGCACGGATGGCGAGCGTATGCGCCGGCTTGAGGCGTTCGTCCGACGCCACATCGAAGTGAAGTCGCTGCGGCTCGGTTATGCCTCCGCGCTCGAGGTGCTGGAAGGGCGCGAAGGCGACTGCACCGAGCACGCGGTGCTGCTCGCCGCGCTGGCGCGGTCGCTCGGGATTCCGGCCCGCGTCGCCTCCGGCGTGGCCTACGCCCAGGCCTTCGGCGGCCAAAGCCAGGCCTTCATCCCGCACGCCTGGGTCATGGCCTACGTCGAGGGCCGCTGGACCGGCTTCGATGCCGCGCTGGAGCGCTTCGACGCGGGCCACATCGCCTTCGATCTGGGCGACGGCGAGCCGTTCCGCTTCTACCGCGGCATCGAGGCCATGGGCGGCCTCGAACTGATCGAGGTGGCCGTGTCCGGCCGATCCCCGTGAGCGCTCCGCTGCGTTGCCTCGCGCTGTCGGCCGCCCTCGCCCTTGGCGCCGAAGCGGACGAACCCGCGCCGCAGCTCAGCGCCCTGCTGGTCGATCCGGGCATGGCGGAAATCAGCGGTATGGCCGCTTCTCGACGGCATCCGGGCATCCTCTGGGTGCACAACGACAGCGATGGACCGGCCGAGCTGTTCGCCCTGGACCGAGACGGGCGCCGCGTCGCGACGGTCCTGCTGGACGGCGTCTGGAATCGCGACTGGGAGGACATCGCGGCCTTCGAGCGCGGTGGCAAGGCCTTCCTCGCCGTTGCCGACACCGGCGACAACGGCGGCCTGCGCCGCGAACTCGAGATCGCGGTCGTGGCCGAGCCGGAGTTGCGCGACCAGCGCCTGGCGGTCGACTGGGTGGTGCACTTCCGCTGGCCGGACGGCCCCCGCGATTCCGAGGCCCTGGCCATCGATCCGATCGATGGCCAGGCCTATTTGGTAAGCAAGAAGCGGGTGCCTCCCGAGCTTTGGCGTCTCTCCATCGATCCTCCCGAAGCGGGCGAAGTTCGCACCGCCGAGCGTGTCGGCCAACTCG
>JANJTY010000451.1 GCA_024710865.1 Lysobacteraceae bacterium
TTGAACGGACGCGTGATGCAGCGGCTGTGGGAGCTGGTCGTGCCCGCGCCCATCCGCGGCCGCGCCTGCCTGCTGGTGCTGGGCAGCGAGGGCCGGCGCGAGCAGATCATGAAGACCGACCAGGACAATGCCCTGATCCTGCCCGATGGCCCCGAACCCGAGGACCTGGACGCCGCCATGCAGGCCTTCGGCGCCGAGCTGCAGGCCTGCGGCTGGCCGCCGTGTCCGGGCGGGGTGATGGTGACCAACCCGGCCTGGCGGCACGACCTGTCCGGCTGGAAGGCGCGCATCGCGCACTGGTCGCGCAGCACCGATCCGCAGGCGATGCTCGACTTCGCCATCGCCCTCGATGCGCGCCCGGTGGCGGGCGATACGGCGCTGTTCGAAGCCCTGCGTCCCGACCTGCTCGCGGCGGGGCGCAACGACATCGTGCTGCACCACTTCGCCGGCGCGGCGCTGGCCTTCCATACGCCGCTCACGCTGTTCGGCAACCTCAAGGCCGGCGAGCACGGCACCGACGTCAAGAAGGGCGGCGTGTTCCCGCTCGTGCATGGCCTGCGCGCGCTGGCGCTGCGGCATGGCGTGGCCGACCGCAACAGCTTCCGCCGCGCCGACGCCATCGCCGCCGCCGGCGGAATGAGCACGGAGCTGTCGCGCGACGTGCAGCAGGCCCTGGCGGTGTTCCTGCGCCTGCGCCTGGCGCACCAGATCGAGTCGGCGCGCCGCGGCGAGGCGCCGGACAACTACCTGCGCCCGGGCGAGCTGCGCCGGCTCGACCGCGAGCTGCTGCGCGACGCGCTGGGCGTGGTCGATGCCTTCAAGGCCCACCTCAAGCGGAGCTTCCACCTGTGACCGGAGCGCTGCGCCGCTGGCTGGAGCGGCGTCGTCACGGCCACGGACCGCATGCGGCGCTGTTCGCGCCGCCGCCGCCGGGCGAGTGGGTCGCGATCGACCTCGAAACCACCGGCCTCGATCCGCGCCGCGACGCGATCCTGGCGCTGGCTGCGGTGCCGGGGCAGGGCAATCGCCTGAAGCTGAGCGAGCGACTCGACGTGGTCGTGCGCAGCGACAGCCCGCGCATCACCGAGGCCATCCGCCATCACCGCCTGCGTCCGGACGATGTCGCCGCCGGCGTGGCGCTGGATGAGGCGCTCGATCGCCTGCTGGCGCTGATCGGATCGCGCCCCCTGGTCGGCTACTGCATCGGCTTCGACCTCGCCATGCTCGACCGCGCCCTGCGTCCGCGCCTGGGCTTCGGCCTGCCCAACCCGCGCATCGACGTGCAGCGCTCCTTCGCCGCCTGGCGCCGACGCAGCCACCCGGAGCTGGAACCCGACCTGCGCTTCGAAGCCATCGCGCGCGCCCTCGACCTGCCCATGCCCGACCGCCACACCGCGCTGGGCGATGCGGTGGTGGCTGGGCTCATGCACATCCGCTTGCAGCAGGGTCGCCCGGCATGATTCGGCGTAATCGGCTCGATGCGTGAGACCTGGAAACGAGAGCGCAGTGGGCCACGCATGAACACGGACACGAGCGGATTCGTCGGTGGCTGCCGGCTACTCGATCCGCCGCTGGTCCTGCCGTGTCGTCGGCACGGAGTGCCGACCTACCGGAGCTCAGGCGTGACGGAGGTGTAGGGCGGCGTTCCATGCCGCCGCTTCGGCGCGCCGTACCTTTGGACGCGAAGTAGGGCTTTGTCCGTGCCCGGCTGCAGTGGCGGCGCTTTGCGCGTCGCCCGGATGAGCGCACAGAAGGTCGAGTGAACGCCGGGCGACGAGGTCGCCCCACCGCCTCATCGGTTGCGCCGTCATCGGTCCGGTCCGTCTGGGAACACGTTAGCCAGCGGCTGTGTGCCGTTCGCGCGGCGAAGCGCGCCCGCAGCAGGATGCGGAGGGCGGGGCTCGCTGGCGAGGAAAGGGTACCGAGCCCGGCAGCTGGGCCAGGTCCGGACGGGCGGTTGGGTGGCAGCCCCGCCGGCTGACCTCGGCACCCGAATCAGTCGATACCGTTGCTTCCTTCCGGACCTGGCGGGATTTTCGACCTATCGTCGCGAGGGGCCGACGGGGCCACCATAGATGCGGCTCGTGCGGAGACGAAGGCCGTTTGCTGCGTGAAACCGGATGGCGGAGAGGGCGGGATTCGAACCCGCGATACGGGGTTTAGCCGTATACACACTTTCCAGGCGTGCTCCTTCAACCGCTCGGACACCTCTCCATCCGGGCGTTTGCGAGGCCTCCGCTTCCCTGGAAAGCCCGCGCAAAGAAGCGGAAGTTTAGCCGCAAGCCGGAAACCCCACAAGTCGCGGTGATTCGTGCCTCAGCGGTCCTCGATGCGGTACTCGGGCAGGCGCTTGGGCACCCGCACGCCCTTGATCTGGCGGTAGTCCGGCAGGCCGTCGCGGGCGTAGGGCGGGTAGGCCTCGCCGCGGATCAGCGGCTCGAGGTAGCGGCGGCAGGCCTCGGTGATGCCGTAGCCGTCCTTGCGGATGAAGGACTTCGGCATGGTCTTCTCGTGGTTGGCGACCTTGGCCAGCGGCGCCGGCGCCAGCCTCCAGCGGTAGGGCGCATCGGAAGTCCGCACGATGGCCGGCATCACCGCGTTCATGCCGGACAGGGCGTACTCCACCGCCGCCTTGCCGACCGCGACAGCGTGCTCGAAATCGGTCTGGCTGGCGAGGTGTCGGGCGGAGCGCTGCAGGTAGTCGGGCACGGTCCAGTGCACCTTGAGGCCGAGTTCGTCCTTGACCAGCGCGGCCAGGGTCGGGCCGACGCCGCCAAGCTGGGAGTGGCCGAAGGCGTCCTTGGTGCCGCCTTCGGCGACGAAGCGGCCGTCGGGCTGCTTGAGGCCTTCCGAGACCACCACCACGCAGTGGCCGACGCGCGCGACCGTGGCGCGCACGCGGGCGAGGAAGTCGGCCTGATCGAAGGGCCGCTCGGGGAACAGGATCAGATGCGGCGCTTCGTCCGGGCCCGTGCCGGCGAGGCCGCCAGCCGCGGCCAGCCAGCCGGCGTGGCGTCCCATCACCTCGTACACGAAGACCTTGGTCGAGGACTCGGCCATGGCCGCGACGTCGAGGCTGGCCTCGCGCACCGACACCGCGGTGTACTTGGCGGCCGAGCCGAAGCCGGGACAGCAGTCGGTCACGGCAAGGTCGTTGTCGACCGTCTTGGGCACGCCGATGCAGTGCATCTCCCAGCCGAACTCGGCCGCGAGCTGCGAGACCTTGTTCGAGGTATCGGCCGAATCGTTGCCGCCGTTGTACAGAAAGTAGCGGATGTCGTGCGCGCGGCAGACCTCGATCAGGCGCGCGTAGCGCTCGCGGTCGGCCTCGATCGACTTCAGCTTGAAGCGGCAGGAGCCGAAGGCGCCGCCCGGGGTGTGGGCGAGGGCGCGGATCGTGGCCGGGCTTTCCTTGCCGGTATCGTAGAGCTCCTCGCGCAGCACGCCGATGATGCCGTTGCGCGCCGCGAGCGTGCGCACGCCGTGGGCGCGGGCGGTCTGGATCACGGCGCTGGCGGTGGCGTTGATGACGGCGGTGACGCCGCCGGACTGGGCGTAGAGCAGCTTTCCCTTGCGCATGCTGGCCTCGTGGCGATGGCGAGGCCGGCGCGGCCCCGCGGGGGCGCCCCAGTGTAGCGAAACGCCGGTGCCCGCCGCGCTACTGCCAGCGCCGCGCCTGTGCCGGTTTGCCCCAGCGGGTGTAGAGGTCGACCAGGGTGGCGCGCGTCATCTGGCGGATCTGCGGCAGCGAGCCGTCATCAAGGCGAGCATCCAGCGCCAGCAGCAGGGCCTCGGCTTCGCTCCAGCGTTCCAGGCCCAGCAGGCTGAGGGCGTGGCGCAGCGGCGCCGCGACGGCGAAGGGCGAGTTGCGGTTGCTGGCCGCGGCGGCTTCCTCCACCAGTCGCGCGCTGAGTTCGGCCGCCTCTGCGAAGCGCTGCTGGCGCTGCAGCGAGCCGGAGTACTGGTAGAGCACGCGCAGGCGATCCTCGTCGCCAGCGGTCAGCACGGACTGTGCACCTTGCCAGGCGCGCTCGAACTCGGCGTCGGCGCCGCTGAAATCGCCCCGGTCGCGCAGGAAGGAAGCGAACTCCGAGCGCGCCACCACCGTCTGGCGGTGCTCGGCGCCGAAGCGGGCCTGGTTGCCGTCCAGGGCCTCGCGGTAGAGCCGTTCGGCATCGTCGCGGCGATCGAGCGCGGCGTACGCAACCGCCAGCGCGGTGGTGCTCTCCAGCGTGCCGGGGTGGCTGGGGCCGAGCCGGCGCAGACGCCGTTCGTGCGCCTCGGCCATCAGTTCCGCCGCCCGCGCTGCATCGCCGCTGAAGTAGTGCAAGCGTCCCAGGCTGGCGGCGAGCAGGGCGACCACCGGATGGTCTGGATCGAGGTTGGCGCGCGCGCTCTCCAGCGCGGCTTCCAGCAGTTCCATCGCGGCGGCGTCCTCGCCGCCTTCGGCGCGCTGCAGGGCCAGGTTGTTGGCGGCCGAGAGGGTTTGCCAGTGCGATGCGCCGAGCAGGCGCAGGCGCTCGTCGTAGGTGCTCTGCAGCAGGGCCAGGGCTTCCTCGCCGCGCCCGGTCTCCGACAGGATCAGCGACAGGCTGTTGACCGCGCCCTGGGTGTCGGGGTCGGTCGCCCCGAGCGAGCCGATGGCGAGATCGAGCGCTTCGCGCGCCGAGGTTTCCGCAGTCTCGTAGCGACCCAGCTCGCGCCGCAGGTTGGCCCGCGCCGCCAGCGCCATGACCGACTGGCGCGCGCGCCAGCGGTCGCCACAGGGCTGGCAGGGCTGGTCGCCGAGGCGTCCGGCCAGCGCCAGGCCTGCGCTGAAATCAGTCTCCGCCGCGTCGACCTCCTGCAGTTCGGCCAGCACCACGGCGCGGGTCAGCAGCGCGATCGCGCGCAGCGGTTCAAAGGCCGTGGCGTCGGGCGCCGCAAGGAAGGTATCGAGCGCTTCGCGCGCCTCGCGCAGCTTGCCGTTGTCGTACAGCGCGCGGGCCTCGCCGAGGCGCGCGGCGAGCGCGTTCTGCCCGCTCAGTCCGGCCTCGGCGAAGGCATGGCGGGCGTCCTGGAAGAAGGCCAGCGCGCGCGGCAGATCGCCCAGCGCACGGTAGGTCTCGGCCAGGGTCAGTTTGAGCCGGGCCCGTACCTCGGGCGCGGTGTCGAGGTCGGTATCGAGCGCGACGGAGGCCTGGTCCATGACCTCGCGCACGGTCACCTCGCGGCCCTGGGCGAACACCGGGTTGGCGCTGGAGAGCATGTCCTGCAGGAAGCCGATCGCGGCCTCCGCCTGCTCGCGCTGGGCGTTCTCGCTGATCGCGAAGCGGGTGCTGACCACGGCGGCCGCGATCAGGCCGAACAGGGCGATGGCGGCGGCGCCGAACAGCACCTTGTTGCGGCGGGCGAGGCGGCGGAACTCCTGCCACCAGGTCGGGCGGCGGGCGTGGATCGACTCGTCGTTGAGGTAGCGGCGCAGGTCGTCGGCGAACTCGGCGGCGTTGCGGTAGCGCTCGTCGCGGTCCTTCTCCAGCGCCTTGGCGATGACCACTTCGAGGTCGCCGCGCGCATCGGCGACGAACTGCGAGAGCGGCGGCGGGCGGGTCTCGCAGATCGCCTTCAGCGCCTCGCCCAGGCTGCCGCGGTCGACGCTGTAGGGCAGGCGGCCGCTGACCAGGCGGTAGCCGATCATGCCGAGTGCGTAGACGTCGGTGCGCAGGTCGACGCCGTCCGGATCGCCGCTGGCCTGCTCCGGACTCATGTAGGCCATCGTGCCGAGGATCATGCCGGCGGTGGTCAGCTCGCGCCGGCCGCTGTCGGCGTCGTTGAGCCGGGCCACGCCGAAGTCCAGCACCTTGGGCTGGCCGTCGGCCTGCACCAGGATGTTGGCCGGTTTGAGGTCGCGGTGGATCACGCCGCGCAGGTGGGCGTGCTCGACCGCGTCGGCGATCGCGGCCAGCAGCTGCACGCGGCGGCGGGTGTCGAGGCGGTTGGCGTACTCGAGCAGGGGCTGCCCCTCGATGTACTCCATGATGATGTAGGGCACGTCCACGCCGGCGTGGCGGGTGCGGCCGGTGGCGAAGACCTGGCCGATGCCCGGATGCCGCATGCGGCCGAGGATCTCGGCCTCCAGTTCGAAGCGCGCGAGCAGTTCCTGCGTGGCGAGGCCGGTGTGCAGGGTCTTGATCGCGACCTGGCGACGCGGGTGCTGCTGCTCGGCCAGGTAGACCACGCCCATGCCGCCGGCGCCGAGCTGGCGCAGGATGCGGCAGCCGTCCAGCTCGCGCCCGATCCAGCCGCCGTCGCCGGGCGGTGGCTCCGCGGCGTCGGCGGGCGACTGTGCGCCGCCCGGCAGGATCAGGGTCGCGTCGCTGGGCGACTCGGGGGTCGGATGCATGCCGGACGTGGATCCTCTCCGAACCGCCTCAGAACGACTCGAAGCCGTCGGAGAAGATCTCGAAATCCACCGCCGGTCCGCCGATGAAGAGGAAGCGGCCCGTGTCGCTGCGCAGGTCGCCGGATTCGTTGTCGGACAGATCCAGGCGCCAGCTGTTGCCGATCCGCACCGCGCTCATCGGCTGCCAGCCGATGCTGAGCGGATCGCCCACGATCTCGGGACCGAAACGCCGGAAGGTGGCGACCGAGGGGATCTCGTCGTCGTGCAGGATCAGCTCGACGAAGGCCTGGCTGCAGTTCTCGAACTCGAAGCGGAACACGCCGGCGGGGTACTGGAAGCCCGTGTCCTCGCGCAGCGACTCCAGCGGCGGCTGGTGCACATCCAGCACCTGGGTGCACGGCGTGCCGCCCTTGGGAGCGCGCAGGTTGATGTTGCCGATGGTGGCGCGCTTGGCGGCGCCTTCGCTTGCCTTGCCCTGCAGCGCTGGGTCCGGGGCATAGACGATGCTGGCGACGTCCGGCTGGTTGTTGTCGTCAATGGCGTCGGCGTTGCCGTCACCGCCGTTCGGTGCCAGGTTCTCTTCGTCGTTGGACGGACCATCGCTGTCCGAGTCGGGATTCTTGGTCAGGCTCCATACGCCCTGGTCGGTACCCACGTGCAAGGTGGGAAGGCCGAAGTCGGGGGTGGAAATGGCGAGTGCGCGCGCGGAGTCCGGCGGCAGGCCGATATTGATCGAGGTCCAGCCGGGGGCCCCTTCTGGCCGCACGAACACGCCGCCCGGGTTGGTCGGGCTGCCGTCCACCGCGGCAAACAGGCGACCGCCGCCGGGCTCGTCGACCAGGAGTGCGCGTACCCGGTCGCCGCTCAGGTCCTCGTCGTAGAGCGCCCAGCTGAGCCCGTTGTCCAGACTGCGGTACAGGTGAGCCCTGCCGGGCGAATCACCCGGCGGGGCAAGCGCCGCGTACAGGTCGCCCCAGCTGGGATTGCGCGCCAGCGCGAGCACGTCGTACACGACGCCATCCGGCAGGGTGGGCAGGCCGACGTTGCGCGGCTGCCAGGTGGCGCCGCCGTCGGTGCTGAGGAAGACGCCATTGGGGACCCCGAGGTCGCCATCGGCGCAGAGATCGCAGAAGCCGGGCAGGGTGGTGCCGGCGAACAGATGGGTGGTGCCGGAGTCGTCGAACCAGAGCAGCGACTGCGGTACCGGATACAGTGGTCCGAGATCGGGCCGGCAGACACCGGTCGGCAGCGTGTCGCGTGGCTGCCAGGTCGAGGCCGAGTCGCTGCTGGCCCAGATCCGCGGCACCAGCAGTACGGGCGTGTCCACCGGGCAGGCGATCCGCCCGTCGGCCGCGAAGAACAGGTGGCTGGTACGACCCTGCAGCGCATCGCCCTGCGCGAAGGCGACATCGTGCACCTCGCCCAGTGCGGCGGGTCCCTGCGACAGCGGCGGATCGAGGGTGTCGGCGCGCGCCCAGCTCAGCCCACCATCCGTGCTGACCGAAAGGCCGCCCTGGTAGCTCGATTCGGGCAATCCATGC
>JANJTY010000452.1 GCA_024710865.1 Lysobacteraceae bacterium
GCGGCTCGTAGATGTCCCTGGACATGGTGGCGCGGTCGCAGTCGAGTACGGAAATTATGTCAAGCTCCCGGTGATATGCGTATCCCTTCGCTCAAGTGCGGCTTGCCTGCTGACGCGATCGACTCCGGTATCTTCACATAATCGACTACTTTGCATAAGGCCGATTACCCGACGCGATGCGGAACGCCGCGGTCCGAAAGCTTCCCCGGTCGGTGAACGGAACAGCGGGCAAACCATGCGCTCCGCGTGAAGCGGTCGCGTATTCGATTTCAATTGCCAGGAACCCTTCATGCGTAGCAGCACGCGGTACCGCGGACGGGTCTTCGGCGCGGCGGGCACTTCCGCCCTCTTCAGGCGGCGAAGGAGTACGGGGCGAATTGCCAGACGAGGGCGAGCACGGCGCTTCCCGCGGTGAAGCAGGTCCGTGCCGCAGCGCCGTGGCCCAAAATCGCGCAGCCGGCGCGGGCTGACCAGACGGTGGCCGGCAGCAGCACGGCGGCACGCAGCCAGGGCAGCAGCGGGGCGACGGCGAAGCCCTCCTCGTGCAGGATGTGCAGCGCATGTTCCAGGGCGCCCAGGAAGAGTCCGAAACCGCCGAGGGGAATCAGCGCGTAGGCCAGGCGGGTCGCGGTGAGGTGCCGGCCGCCGCTGGCCACGGCCAGCAGCAGGGCCGTGCCGCCGCCGAGCACCAGCGCGGGCAGCAGGACGGCGGCGAGGGCGGCGGGCATCGCGGGAACGTCGCGGGCAAGCAATGCGTGGTGCCAAGGGCTGTGCTGCCAGTGCAGGGCGCCGTAGAGCAGGCCAATGAGGACGAAGACGATGCCTGCAGCTTCCCACGGCCGCGCCTCGTCCTCGCGCAGCGCCGCAATCTCCTCGCCCGGTTTGCGCCAGGCCAGGGCGACGGCGTTGCGGTGGCCGCTGCAGCGGGCGCACATGCTGCACTTCTCGTTGCTGCGGAGACGCCGGATGTCGAGCAGGGCGGGGCAGTCCACAGGCTTCGGGAACGGGCGCGGCGCCGCATCCCAGACTGCCCGGTCCACGCGGAAGTGCAGCACGGCACAGCGGGCGAGCAGCGAGAAGACACCGCCTACCGGGCAGGCGTAGCGGCACCAGACGCGTTTGCCGCGACCGACGAACACTCCGCAGACGACCGCCAGGGCGGTCATCGTGCCGATCAGGAGCAGGGTGCCGCGCGGCGTGTCGTGCGCCTGCAGCGCGTATTCGAATACGCCGATGACGGCGAAGGCTGCGAGCGGCAGCGCCGGCCAGCGCAGCCAGCCGGGGATCCTGCCGCCCTTGCCGTGGCGGCTGGCGAATTCGGTCAGCGTGCCGTCGGGGCACAGCAGGCCGCACCAGAACTGGCCGATCAGCATCACCGACAGAATCACGCCCGGCCACCACACGCCCCAGAACAGCACCTCGGCGAAGCGGCCCAGGCGATGGAGGGCGCCGGCATGCGCGTCATCGCCCGGCACCAGTGCTGGCAGGATCAGCAGCACGAGGTAGAGCACGACGAACGCCCACTGCACCACGGCAATCGCCGGCCGGTTGTCGCGCAGGGCGTCACCGAGCCGGCAGGGCAGGCGGGAGATGGGCGCTATACGGTTCATGTATGGGATTTCAACTCGGATCGCTGCGGTCGGGCAAGGCTGACCTGCCCTCCGCTTTGTAGTAGCCTTGCGCATTTTTCCGCCCTTCGGAGGACGGTTTTTCGGATGGCGCAAGGCTTGTCGCGTACGCATATCAACGGTTCCGGGCTGGTCCGCGCTCTCGGCGCGCTGACGGCCGCCGACGTGCCGCCGTCGAAGCAATCTTTTGCCGACCGGCTCGGCCAGTGGCTCGGTTTTGCGGACGCGCTCACGCTGTTTTCCGCGCTCAACGCGGCGACTCCGGGCGATGCGGTTCCTCCCGTTTCCGCGACGTCGCAGGAGACCGGGGCGCTGCGCCAGGCGATGGCCCGCGTGCGCGACGCCCTGGCGGAGTCGATCGCGAACGACGGCGTGTTCAGGCCCGGCCCGGCGCGGATCGAACTGCCGACTCCCGACCCGCAGGCGCCGGTGGAAAAGGCGGCCGACTTCGGGCCCTACCATCGCTACTATCTCGCGCACCAGCGGGACATGGCGGTGCGCATCGGCCCCCTGCGGGCGACCGTGCGCGCGGCGCTGCAAGGGCAGGGGGCTTCCCTCGGGCGGCTCGCCGCGCTCGATGCGGTGATGGATCAGGCGCTGGCCGCGCGGGAGCGCGATTTGCTGGCGACCGTGCCGGCACTCCTCGGTAGGCGCTTCGAGCAACGCTACGACGCGCATCGCGCGGTGCTGGCCGAAACGCAGACCGCGGATGATGCGGCGCGGTGGATGCAGCCGGGCGGGTGGTTGGCGGAATTCTGCCGCGAGCTGCAGTCCGTGCTTTTGGCGGAGCTGGATCTTCGGCTGCAGCCGATCGCAGGGCTGATCGCAGCCCTCGACGACGAGAAGACAAGGAAGCAATGAATAGAACCATCTGTGTGGCGACCTTCCTCGTGGGCCTGGTCGCCGTGTTCTGGGTCGGAGCCGGATATGTCGGCTCCAGCGCGCTGGCGCTGGCCATGACGGCGATCATCGGCGCGGTCTATGTGACGGGCGCAGTGGAATTGCTGCGCTTCCACCGCACAACGGCAGTCCTGGCGCGCGCTCTGGACGGGATCCCCGCGGATCTGTCGCACCCGGGCGAATGGCTGCGCCAGCTGCCGCCGTCGGTGCAGAACCCGGTGCGCCTGCGCATCGAGGGCGAGCGCGCTGCGCTGCCCGGTCCGGCGATGACGCCCTACCTCGTGGGCCTGCTGGTGCTGCTGGGCATGCTCGGCACCTTCCTCGGCATGGTCGTGACGCTCAACGGCGCGGTCATCGCGCTGGAAAGCACGACCAACCTGGAGGCGATCCGCGCTTCGCTTGCGGCCCCGGTGCGCGGCCTGGGGGTCGCGTTCGGCACCTCCGTGGCAGGCGTGGCGGCGTCCGCGATGCTGGGCCTGATCTCGGCCGTCTGCCGGCGCGAGCGCATGCAGGTCGCGCAAGTGCTCGACACCCGGATCGGC
>JANJTY010000488.1 GCA_024710865.1 Lysobacteraceae bacterium
GCGAGGAGACGGCGCTCGCGCGCATCGTGAGTTACGACCGGCACAGCGATCGCTACCGCCTGCGCAACGGGCCATTCGAGGAATCCGAGTTCCCCGGCATGCCGCAGCGGGACTGGACCCTGCTGGTGCAGGACGTGGACAAGTGGGATGCGGACGTCGCCGCGCTGCTGCCGCACTTCGACTTCCTGCCGCGCTGGCGCATGGACGACGTGATGATCAGCTTCGCCGCGCCCGGCGGCGGCGTCGGTCCGCACCTCGATCAGTACGACGTGTTCCTGCTCCAGGCCCAGGGCCACCGGCGCTGGCAGATCGATGCCCGCCCGGACCCGCCGACCGCTTTCCGCGAGAACGTCGAACTCAAGCTGCTGGAACGCTTCGAGCCCAGCCACGACTGGGTTCTCGAACCCGGCGACATGCTCTACCTGCCGCCCAACGTGCCGCACCACGGCGTGGCCGAGGACGCCTGCCTGACCATATCGGTGGGCATGCGCGCGCCGTCACAGGCCGAACTGCTGCTCGACCTGGCCGAGCAGGTCGCCTCCGAACTGCCGGACGAGCGCCGCTATACCGACCCGGACCTGGAACCCGCGCGCGACTGCAACCGCATCGACGAAGCCGCGCTGGCCCGCGTGCGCGCCAGCGTCTCGGCCCTGCTCGAGGCCGACGACGAGCGCCTGCGTACCTGGTTCGGCGGCTTCATCACGCGTTACCGCCTGGCGGCCGAGCCGGTGGCGCCCGCTAAGCCGCTGGAACCAGACGGCCTGGCGCGGGCGCTGGCGGACGGCTCGGTCCTGCATCGTCATCCCTACGCGCGCCTGGCCTGGTCCGGCAGCGGCCGCGGCAGCCTGCTGTTTGCCGCCGGAGAGTCCCTGCCGTGCCCGGCGCGCGAAGCCGCCCACCTGTGTCGATCGAACGCCATCGATGCCGGCGCGTACCAGTCCTTGGGTACGCGCGGGCGGGCGGTGGTGCATCATCTCTACACCAGCGGCAGCCTGGTGCTGCAGCGGAAACGCCGGAGCAAGCGATGATCCCGTCCGATTTCTTCGTCGAAGTCGCCGACTACCAGACCGACCTGCCCGCGCTGCGCGCGGTGCGCGAGACGGTGTTCGTGCAGGAGCAGAAGGTACCCGTCGAGGAGGAGTGGGATGAACTCGACCCGGTGTCGCGCCACGTCCTCGCACGCGACCTGCAGGGCAATCCCATCGGCACCGGCCGCCTGACGCCGCAGCACAAGATCGGTCGCATGGCCGTGCTGCGCGATTGGCGCGGACGCGGCGTGGGTGCGGCCATGCTGCAAACCCTGATGGACCAGGCCCGCGGCCTGGGCTACCCGGAGCTGGCGCTGAATGCCCAGATCGATGCGGTCGAGTTCTACCGGCAGTTCGGCTTCGAGCCCTACGGCGAGGAGTTCATGGAGGCCGGCATCCGCCACCGGGCGATGCGCCGCAGCCTCGGCGCCAGCGAAATCGTCCCGCGCAAGGCGCCCGACCCGATGCCGCCGAACCGCGAGTTCGAGGTGGATACGCTCGCCAGCGTGCGCGATGCCACCCTGCAGTTGCTCGGGGATGCGCGACGCCAGGTGTGGATCTACAGCCGCGACCTGGAGCCTGCGCTATACGGCGCCCCTGAGGTGCTGGAAGAGCTGAAGCGCATCGGCATCCAGGGGCGCAGCGCGGAGATCCGCATCCTGCTGCAGGAGCCGGCGGCCCTGCTCAAGCAGACCCATCCGTTGATGGCCCTGGCCCATCGCCTCGGCAGCACCTTTCTGTTCCGCTCACCGAGCGAGGAAATCGACCTGCAGCACCCGGCCGCCTTCCTGCTGACCGACCGCGGCGGCTACCTGCACCGCCCGATCGGCAGCCGCTGGGAAGGCGTCGCCAACCTGCACGGCCCGGGCCGCCAGCGCCAGTGGCGCGAGTACTTCGACGCGGTCTGGGAACGCTCGCGCCCGTGCTCCGAGCTGCGCAGCCTCAACATCTGAGCGGCACCGTCCCTACCCCCGCACCGCCCGGAGCATCCAGCATGCGCGCAGTGGTTCTGATCCTTGCGCTGCTGACCGGCGCCGCCGCCTGGGCCGAACCGTCCGAGCTCTCGAACTGGACGAGGGCGCTGCAGCGCGGCGATGCCGACGCCGCCGCGCGGCTCGCGAGCAGGTTTCCGGGCGAGGCCGCGGCGCCGCTGGCCGCTGCCCTGCGGCATCCGGACCAGCGCGTGCGGCGCGAGGCTGCTGCGTCGCTCTGGCGCCTGGCCGGCGCGGACGGTGCCGTTCGCGAAGCGGTGCGGGCGCAGACCGAGGCGCTGCAGCTGGCGCTGGACGATGCCGATGGCGATGTCGCCATGAATGCAGCCGGTACCCTGCAGGCGCTGGGCTGGAGCGACGCCGCGCTGGCCGAGACGCGCCGACGCACGCTGTACGGCCCGGCCTCGGGCTACGCGCGCTTCCTCGCCGCGCGCGGACTGATCGGCCTCGAACCGAGCGCCGAGGTTGGCCCGGCCCTGCTCGAATTCCTCTTCGAGGTTGCGCCGGACGGCAACACCGGCCGCGCCGACGCGGTTGGCGCGACCGACAACCTGCGCCTTGCCCATGCCGCACTGGAACGCCTGCTGCAGCAGGATGCCGATGCCGCACTGCCGCTGCTGCTGGCCGAACTGGGCAGCGCGCACCCCGCCGTGCCGTCCCTGTTGACCCTGGCGCATGCGCGCTACCGGCGCATCCCGGACTGGCCCGAGCGCCTGCTGCAGCAGATCGACTCCCCCAATCCCGAGGCGCGCGAGCGCGCCTGGGACCTTCTCGGCGAGCTGCGCCGCACGGACGAAGCGCGTCGCTGGGTACCTGTCGCCGCGGCCCGCCTCGCCAGCACCGCCGATCCCGACCCGATCCTCGGCGCGATCGAGGCGCTGGCCGGGGCGGATGCCTCCGCAGCCGATGCACTGGCCGATCTGGCTGTCGACCGCTCGCGTCCCGAGGATCAGCGCCTGCGCGC
>JANJTY010000554.1 GCA_024710865.1 Lysobacteraceae bacterium
GCGTCGATCCAGGCAAGGCATCGAGCTCAGTGCGAGATGGCTCACCCGCGGGGTACTGGCTGATGAATGGCATGGGGCGTGACCCGGGCTTGAGTCGGGCCATTCTGCGCGCGATCGCGCCACCGCGTGATACCACCGTGCCTTCAGGCCCGATAGCTGCGCAGGTGCAGGCTGGATTCGGTCGCACTGATGCCTTTGATGCGGCGGATGCGGTCGAGCACAAGCGAGAGCTCGGCCAGGTTCGCCACGCGCAGTTCGGCCAGCAGGTCCCAGCGCCCGTTGGTGTCGTGCAGGGCCGCCACACCAGGCTCGCCCAGCAGGGCGCGCACCACCGCCTGCTGGTTGCCTTCCACCGCGATCGAGGTCCAGGCGCGGATCTCCTCCGGCGCGGCATCGGGACGCAGGCGCAGGGTGTAGCCGACGATCACGCCCTCGCGTTCGAGCTTTGCCAGGCGGTTGCCGATCGTGCCGCGCGAGACCTTGAGCGCGCGGGCGAGGTCCGCCACCGGAATGCGCGCGTTCTGGCGCAGGCGCGCGATGAGCTGCTGGTCGAGTTCGTCCATTCGGACACTATGCCAGCCACTCCTGACATTTCGCTAGTTGAATGACGTACTGCTGACGAAACTGCCGTTTCGCCCTGACGCGCGTCCTGGCCACACTGTCGCCACCGGCCGTATCCGGCCCGACGCCTGCGAGACACGCCATGACCACCCTGCTCACCACCACCGACGTCGCCCGCCTGGTCGCCCGCCTGGGTCTGCCGACCGTGATGCGGCGCATGGCCGACTACATCGCGGCCGATTTCCGCCGCTGGGACGCCTTCGAGAAGTGCGCGCGCCTGGCCTCGCACTCGGACGTCGGCGTGATCGAGCTGATGCCGATCGCGGATGCGCGCGAGTACAGCTTCAAGTACGTCAACGGCCATCCCAAGAACACCCGCGAGGGCCTGCCCACGGTGATGGCCTTCGGCGTGCTGGCCGATGTCGACACCGGCCGCCCGAGCCTGGTGTCCGAGCTGACCCTGACCACCGCGATCCGCACCGCGGCGACCTCGGCCTTGGCCGCGCGCCACCTGGCGCGCCCGGGCTCGCGCCGCATGGCCCTGATCGGCAACGGCGCGCAGGGCGAGTTCCAGGCCCTGGCCTTCCATTACCTGCTCGGCATCGACGAGATCCGCCTGTATGACGTCGATCCGGCCGCGACCGACAAGCTGGTCGCGCACCTGTCGGCCGTGCCCGGCCTGCGCCTGGTGCGCTGCGCCAGCACGCGCGAGGCGGTGCGCGGCGCCGACATCGTCACCACGGTCACCGCCGACAAGACCAATGCCACCATCCTCACGCCCGACATGGTCGAGCCGGGCATGCACATCAACGGCGTCGGCGGCGACTGCCCCGGCAAGACCGAGCTTGCAGCCGGCGTGCTGGCCATGGCCGACGTGTTCGTCGAGTTCGAGCCGCAGACCCGCATCGAGGGCGACCTGCAGCAGATGCCGGCCGACTTCGCCGTGACCGAGCTGTGGCGCGTGCTGGCCGGGCGCAGCGTGGGCCGCGTCGACGAGCAGCAGGTGACGGTGTTCGACTCGGTCGGCTTCGCGCTGGAGGATTACGCCGCCCTGCGCCTGCTGCGCGACTGCGCGGCCGAACTGGGCCTGGGCGCGCCGGCCGGGCTGATCCCGGACCTGGCCGATCCGAAGGATCTGTACGGGCACCTGATGCAGGATGCGGCGGGGCTGCGGAAGGCGGCCTGAGGCGGAGGGGGCCTCGGAAGCGGCTGATAGACTGCGGGTCCGCTCGCGATCTAGCCGCCCGATGCCCCTGACGACCGCTTCGACCCGCCGCCTGCCGCTGGCAGCCTCCATCCTCCTGGCCCTGACGCTGGCCGCCTGCAGCACCGCACCGGTTCGCACCCCCGCGCCGGTCGCCCTGCCCGCGGTGCAGTTCGCGCCGCTCGGCCCCGAGCATCCGGATGTGCTGGTCGGGCGCCTGGCCCAGTGGTCGCAACCGCTGGCGGACGGCGCCCGCGTGCTGATCGACAATCCGCATGGCAACGTCTACGTGCGCCACAACCGCGGCGGCGACCGGGTTGGCATCTCGGGCCACATCCAGCGCTTGGGCAAGGACCCGCTGATCGAGCGCCTCGACCTGCGCGCGGACCCCCACTCCGTTCTCCTCACGGTGCGCTACCCGGACGATGGCCGCGCGCACCCGCGCTCCGGCTACGACCGACCGGGCCGCGTCGACCTCACCGTGCTGGTCCCCGCCAGCAGTCACCTCACCATCCGCACCACCGATGGCGAGGTCAGCGGCAAGCGCCTGCGCGCGCCGCTGGACGTGGAGACCACCAGCGGCAGCATCACCTTCCTGACCCACGGCAGCGTGCGCGCGCGCAGCGACTCCGGCGACATCCGCGTGGTGATGGCCGAGCCGCAGTGGCAGCCCGGCCTGGACATTGCCTCCACGTCCGGCGCGATCTTCGTCGAATGGCGTGCGAGCTCGGACGTCAGGCTCGAAGCCCACGGCGGCAAGGACATCCAGTCGGACGTGGCGGCGATCCTGCAGCGCCTGCGCGGCGACCGCGGCGCCTGGAGCCTGGAGTGGGCGCCGGGCGGAGCCAGCCAGAGCGCCATCGCCGTGCACAGCGGCAGCGGCCCGATCCACCTCAGCGTGTACGGTACGCGGGCCGAGTTCGCCGAAGCCGAGGCGCGCAACGCCGCAGCGCAGCCCTGAGGCTGCGCCGAAGCCGGACGCGCGAAGGTGCGCCGGGCGCAAAAGACGACGGCCGCCCGAGGGCGGCCGTCGTGCTTGCAGGGAGTCGACCTGCTTCAGTCCTCGAAGCCGTCGCCGAAGATTCCCTCGGTCGCGGCGCTGATGGTCAGCTCGAAGCCCGCATCGACGCTGAACTCGGCGTCGCCCGCGGTGACCAGCACGGCATAGGTGCCGGCCTCGCCCAGGGCCGGAACGCCGCTGATCTCGCCCGTCGCGGGATCGATCGAAAGCGAGGCCGGCAGGCCGACCGCGCTGAAGGCCAGCGCATCGCCGTCGGGATCGGCGAAGCCCACCGAGGCGTCGAATCCGAACGCGATGCCTTCGGCTCCGGACTGGTCGGCCAGCGCTCCCGCCGTCGGCGCCTCGTTGACGTCGTTCAGGTCGATCTGGACGGTTGCGGTGTCGCTGAACTCGCCATCGAAGACCTGCACGTCGAGGACGAGCGAGGCGCTCGACTCGAAGTCTAGCTGGCCGGCGTCCGCCACGGTGATCTCGCCGCTGACGGCATTGACCGCGAACGCGGTTTGGCCGCTGCCGCCGGTGACGCTGAAGGCAACCGTATCGCCGGCGTCCGGATCGATCGCGACGATGCTGCCCACCACGGTGCCATTGGCGCTGTTCTCGTCCACCGCGAAGCCCTGGTTCGCGACCGCCGGAGCCTCGTTCACGTCGTTCAGGGTGATCGTGATCGTGGCCTGGGCCGAGTCCGTGCCGTCGCTCACCTCGACCAGCAGGGTCGGGTTCGGCAGGGTCTCGAAATCGAGCGCCGCCGAATCGGCGACCGTGATCTGCCCTGTGGCCGCCCCGATCGCGAATGCGGCTTGGCCGCTGCCGCCCACGATGCCGAAGCCGAGCACGTCGCCCGCATCTTGATCGCTGGCCGCGACGGTACCGACCACGGTGGCAACGGCGCTGTTCTCGGCCAGGCCGAAGCCCTGGTTGGCCACGACGGGCGCATCGTTCACGTCGTTGAGGTCGATGGTGATCACCGCGCTGTCGCTGTCCTCGCCATCGCTCACGTTGACGTTCAGGGTGAAGCTGGCGGTGGTCTCGAAGTCCAGCGCGGCGGCGTTGGCCACCGTGATCTGGCCCGTACCGGCACCGACCGCGAACACGCCCTGGCCGCTGCCGCCGGTCACGCTGAAGGCCAGCGTGTCGCCCACGTCCGGATCGGTCGCGGCGATGCTGCCGACGACAGTGGCGTTGGCGCTGTTCTCATCGACCGTGAACGACTGGTCGCCCACGCTCGGCGGCGTGTTCGGGCACTCGACGTCGATGTCGACGATGGCGGTGTCGGTGTCAACGCCATCGGTCATCTCGTACTCGAACGCGTCCGGTCCGCAGTAACCCGGATCGGGCGCATAGTCGAAGCTGCCGTCGGCGTCCAGGGTCAGTGTGCCGTTGCTCACGTCGACCAGGGTCTGCGAAACGGTCAGGCCGGTGCCGAAGTCGTTCTCCAGCACGCCCGGTGCCGCCACGTTCAGCGCCGCATCCTGCGGCGTGGCGTAGGCGTCGTCGACTGCCAGGAACGTGGGAGCCGCCAGGGTCGGCACCAGGCACCAGGCCTGCAGCGTGCCGGTGTCGCTGCCCACGGCGTCGCTCACGTTCAGACGCCAGGTGCCGGTGAAGGACTCACCATTGAACACGGCCAGAGGATTGTTCGGGCTGAACGTGCCGTTGATGGTGGGCGTTCCGGCAGCGCACTGGGTTTCCACCGGCGAAGCCGCCGCGTCGTCGAGCGTTACGTCGATATCGTCGCCCGAACATCCAAACGTAGTGGCGGGGTTGCCGGGGCGCTGGATGATGATCGCACTCGTACCGGTGTCGACATGGGTCAAGGTGACGGTCAAATCGCCGACCCAGGTGTGGTCGATGATCGCGTCGACGTTGAGGTCATCGAGCGTCAGCGAAGCGCCGATCACGAGGTCGCTGTTCACGCCAGCCGGGGTGTTGTCCGGAATGGCCAGTGCCGGGAAGGCGCAGAACTGCTCGATGGTGGTGAAGCTGCGCACCGCCGAGTTGGCGCTGTCGCCGCAGCCGTTGGCGGCGCGGACGCGCCAGAAGTGCTCCGTACCGCCCGCCAGCGGGCTGGCCACGGCATGGCTGGTGCCGGCCACGGTGGCGCTGTAGACGATGGTGGTAAAGCCGGCGTCGGTGGCGACCTCGACCACGTACTCGGCCGCCTCGTTCGCCGCGTTCCAGCTCAGCGTCGGCACTACCGCCTGGTCGATCGCGCCGTCCGCGGGGGCCAGCAGCGTCGGCACGTCCGGCGCGGCGATGGCCAGGTCCAGGGTGACCTGGGTACTGCGCTGGGTGGCGTCGACGTCATCGCCCAGGCCGTTGACCGTGATGGCATAGCTGCCGGAGCTGGACAGGTCCACGTCCTGGATGGTCAGCACGCTGGTGAAATCGACCGGCGCGTTGTCGACGCTGAAGGCGGCGCTGGTGCCCGGCGGCAGGCCGCTGGCGGAGAGATCCACGCTGCCCACCCAGCCTCCGACGGCTGCCACCTCGATGCTGAACTGCGGGTCCGGGTCGGTCGCGGCGCACACCGAGACCGCGGCCGGGGTCGGCGTCAGGCTGAAGCCGAAGCCGCATTCGTCGAACTTGAACTTGCCGATCCGGGTCGACCACTGGGGGCTGGTGTTGTACTCGTGGGTGTACCAGAAGGTGCAGTCGTCGACCGGGTCGACGTTGAGCGAGCTGTAGTCGCCCCAGCGGTTGCTGCTGTTGGACGCGGTGCCCTGAACGAGGACCGTCTCACCCTGGGTCATCGCGCCGAGGGCGTCGCCGGCGAGGCGGCCGGTGTAGCGGATGCTGGGGAAGTTGCTGGCCGTGCCGCTATTGGCGCCGAAGCCCAGCGCGATGTTGCCCGAGCCGTCCATGGCGATGCTGCCCATGAAGCGGTTGAGGTTGTCGCCCGGGAGGCTGTAGGTGCCTTCCTGGTGCAGGGTCCAGCTGCCGGCGAGGCCGCCCGAGCGGCGTAGCTCGAACCAGCGGATGCCGCCGCGGTTCGCGCCGTTGACGTCCGTGACCAGGTTGCCGACCAGGGTTTCGTGCGTGCCCACGTTGCGGTACTGCAGGCGCCACATCACCACCTCGCGCAGCGGATCGAGGGTAACGCTGGTGCCCGGCTGCGGGAAGCAGTTGAACGAGGTCAGCCCGCAGAGGTCGGAATCGATCTCGGCGATGGGAACGCTGATCGGCCCAGTGAGTACCGAGTTGGCCGGGGTGGCGAAATCAGGCTGAAGGAAGAAGATCTCGAGGAAGTCCTCGGTCGGGAATCCGGCCGGACCGTGCGCCTCGGTGTCGCGGTGGCGCATGAAGATGCCCGGCGCCCCCGGCGGCGGCGGCGTGCTGCCGTTGAAGTCGGCCGGCTGCAGCATCTGGAAACCGAAGCCGGCCAGGTCGGTGGTCGACATGCGCACGAAGGTGGCCGGGTTGCCTGCCAGCATGTTGGCGCGGTCGAAGGCATACAGCCCGAGCGTGTTCTCGTTGGTGCCGACGTAGTAGGCGTTCGGCCACACGCCGTACTTGGGGTAGTCGGGGAAGCTCGGCGCCTGGAAGTTGTAGGCGAACCAGCCGCCGGCGACCGGGTCGTCGGTCTGCGAGATGTAGACGCACATGCGGTTGCCGGCGCTGGAGAACTCCGACAGCAGCCAGCGGTTGGCCAGGTTGTCGAACAGCAGGATCGGATCGCCCAGGCCGCTGGCGCACTGGTTGCTGCCGAGCGATTCGAGGATGAAGCTCGCTTCCTCGGTTCCGCTGTCCTTGTCGTAGATGCGGACCTCGGTGCCCCCGCTGCCGTTGATGGCCTGAATGTAGTAGTTCGGTCCGGCAACGCCGACCGTGTCCGGTGGATTCACGCCGGTGAAGCCGCCGCCGGCGAAGTTCAGCAGCGGCGTGTCGAAGGCGCGCGAGGCCGGCGCGGCGGGCGTGGCGTACTGCAGCGAGACCAGCGGATCGAGGCCGTTTGGCCGCGGTTCGAGCGGCTGGCTCGGGATCTGGTCGGCGCCGGGACGGCCCTTCGGAATCTCCTTGATCGCCTCGCCGGGCATCCAGCCGCGCGCGCGCGGCAGATCGCGCACATCACCGTCGAACCGGGTGGGGACGGCCGGCAGGCTCTGCTCGGCGCCCAGCACGGTCTTCTGGACTTGGGCCTGCGTATGTGAACCGTGCGCCTGCAGCACACGCAGCTCGACGGGTTTGACCTCATTCGGCGCCGCGGCGCCGGCGGTCGCCGAGAGTCCGGCGAGGACCCAGGCAGTGAGTAGCCGCGAAGCGGCACGGGAGGGCAAGCGCTGAGACATAAAGAATGACCCCATCAACGAGATCGGGCCGCCGCAGGGACAGCCGGATCGGTTCAGACAGAAGCCTGCCTCCCCCAAGGTGGGCTTCCACTCGCCGCAGCTGCGATCCTCGAACCATAGGCCGATCGAGCACCCGGGCGCACCCCCGATGCTAGCACGCTGTCCGGTCCCGGCGTGCCGACGTGCCCAGCCGCGCCTGCGTGGCGAAGGACCGCCTCCGCTCCCGCCCGCGTCGCTCAGTACGTCCAGCCCAGCCCGAGCTGCACATGCCGCCCGGCCTCATCCAGGCCCGAGCCATGCTCGCGGTAGCGGCGGTCGCCGAGGTTGCCCAGCCGCAGCGAGAGGTCGAGATCGGCGCGCGCCTGCCAGCGCAGGCTGGCGTCGAACACGGCGAAGCCCGGCGTGCCGCGCGGGTCGATGCGCGGGTCGAGCACGTCGCGCGGGCTGAGCCGGTCCTGGCGGTCGGCGTAGCGCAGGGAGAGACCGGCCTGCAGCCTGTCGGTCGGCATCCAGTCGAGGTCGATGCGGCCGGACAGCGGCGGGATGCGGTCGGCCGGCGCCTCGTCCTGGTCAATGCGCTCGTCGCCGCGGGTCCAGGTCAGGCTGCCCGCGAAGCGCCAGCGCTCGCCGCGCCAGGCCAGGCCCGACTCGAGGCCGAAGAGGCGCAGCCGCGCCGCGTTGCGGCTCTGCACCAGCTCGCGTCCCGCTGCATCGGTCTCGCCCAGCAGCACCGAGCTGATCTTGTCGCGGTAGTCCGAGGCGAACAGGAAGGCTTCGGCCGTCCATCGCCCCTGGTCGAACTTGAGGCCGACATCGCCGCCCAGCACGCGCTCGGGCGCAAGCGCCGGGTTGGGCAGGTTGAAGCGGTTGCCGGGCCGCTCGCCAAGGGTGCCAAGGTCGAACACATTGGGCGGACGGAAGGCGCGGCCGAGGTTGGTGACCAGGCGCAGGCCGGGACGCAGCGCGGTCGAAGCGCCCAGGTTGGCGCTGAGGTCGTCGAAGTCGAGATCGACGCCGACGCCGCGATCAGCCGCCGGCAGGTTCACCGCATGCCGGCTGTAGCGCAGGCCGGCACTCCATTCCGTAGCCTGCGAAACCGACCAGCGGTGGCTGGCGAACAGGCCCAGGCTGCGCTGGACCGATCCGTCCGGATAGCGCGACGTGGCCGGCTGGGCCGGGGCGCCACCATCGAGATCGAGTCGCCAGCGCGCGCTGTCGATGCGGTCGCGCAGCCACTCGAAGCCGTAGACCAGCTCGTGACCCGCGTCGAAGCTGCGCAAGGCCTGGAGCGTGACGCTGTCGGCCGTGCTGCGGTTCTGCTCCAGGCTGCGCACGGAACTGCCGAAATCGCGCGCGCGGCGGTCGTCGTCGATCAGCTGGCGCGCGGCATGCCATTCGAGGCTGTCCCAGGCCGCGCTGGAGCCGAGCCAGCGGTGGCGCAGGTGCAGCAGGCGGCGCTGGCTGGGCTCGAAGTAAAACTCGGCGTTCTCCGGTTCGCTCTGGCCGAAGCCGGGCGT
>JANJTY010000569.1 GCA_024710865.1 Lysobacteraceae bacterium
CACGTTCCAGTGGAAGTTGTGGGTCTTGAGGTAGAGGGTGTAGGAGTCGGCCAACAGGTGCGAGAGTCCATCGGCGATTTTCTTGCGGTCCTTCTGGCCGATTCCGATATCGATCTTCATGACGCTGCCTCCGTTGGCGTATTCGCTTCCCCTAAACTACCGCCCCCTACGCGGAAGGGAAATCATGCGTTTGTGTTGTTCCCATAGGCCCGCTCGATCGTGAATTCGAACCGACCGCCGCTGCCCGGCCGGCCGCGCGCCGCACTGGCCGCTGCGCTCTGTCGCGACCAGGGCCGCCTGCGGCGCCTGCTTTCGCGCTGGGAGCAGGCGCCGACGGATCCGGCCACCCGGGCAGCGTTCGAGCAGGCGCTGGCGGCCTCGGCGGCGATGCGCGAAGCGCGCGCCGCAAGCCTGCCGGTGCCGAGCTTCGATACGGCGCTGCCGGTCTCGCGCGAGGCCGAGCGCATCGTCGAGCTGATCCAGGCCAACCCGGGGGTCGTGCTGGCAGGCGAGACCGGCTCGGGCAAGACCACCCAGCTGCCCAAGCTGTGCCTTGCGGCCGGGCGCGGCGCGGCGGGTCTGATCGGCTGCACCCAGCCGCGCCGGATCGCGGCGCGCTCGGTCGCGCGCCGCGTGGCGCAGGAGCTGGGCGGGGAGCTGGGCGGCGCGGTCGGTTACCAGGTCCGCTTCACCGAACAGGTGTCGGAGCGCTCGCTGATCAAGTTCATGACCGACGGCATCCTGCTGGCCGAGATCCAGTCCGACCGCTTCCTGTCGGCCTACGACACCATCATCCTGGACGAGGCGCACGAGCGCAGCCTCAACATCGATTTCCTGCTCGGGTACCTGAAGCGCCTGCTGCCGCAGCGGCGCGACCTCAAGCTGATCGTCACCTCGGCCACGATCGACACCGAGCGCTTCGCCCGCCACTTCGACAACGCGCCGGTGCTGAGCGTGGACGGGCGCAGCTATCCGGTGGAGGTGCGCTGGCGGCCGCCGGGCGAGGACGAAAACCGGGGTCGGAGTGCCTCTTCCGCTGCTGCCGAAGCCGACGTGGCAGCAGGAAGGAAGAAATACCCCGAACCCGGATTTGATCCCCAGTCCCAGATCGTCGCGGCCTGCGACGAGATCACCCGCGAGGACCCGCTCGGCGACGTGCTGGTGTTCCTGCCGGGCGAGCGCGAGATCCGCGACCTGCACCGCGCCCTGGAGCGGCGCAGCTACAAGGCCACCGAGGTGCTGCCGCTGTACGCGCGGCTCTCGGTGCGCGACCAGGACCGCATCTTCAACCCGGGCCCGAAGCGACGCATCGTGCTCGCCACCAACGTGGCCGAGACCTCGCTGACCGTGCCGCGCATCCGCTACGTGGTCGATCCCGGCCTGGCCCGGGTCAAGCGCTACAGCCCGCGCGCCAAGCTCGACCGCCTGCACATCGAACCGATCTCGCAGGCCAGCGCCGACCAGCGCAAGGGCCGCTGCGGCCGCGTCGCGGCCGGCGTCTGCTACCGGCTCTACGCGGAGGCCGACTACCTCGCTCGCCCGCGCTACACCGATCCGGAGATCCTGCGCGCCTCGCTCGCCGGCGTGATCCTGCGCATGCTCGCCGCGGGGCTGGGCAAGGTGGAGGATTTTCCCTTCATCGACGCGCCCGATGGCCGCGCCATCGCCGACGGCTGGCAGCAGCTGTGGGAGCTGGGCGCGGTGGACAAGGAGCGCAGGCTGACGCCCATCGGTCGGCAGATGGCGAAGCTGCCGGTCGACCCCAAGCTCTCGCGCATGCTGGTCGCAGCCAGGCAGCACGGCGTGCTGCGCGAGCTGCTGGCGATCGCCTCGTTCCTGTCGATCAACGACCCGCGCGAGCGGCCGGCCGATGCGCGCGCCGCCGCCGATGCGGCGCATGCCGCGTTCGCCGATCCCAAGTCCGAGTTCGTCGGCGTACTGAAGCTGTGGGAGGCCTACCGGCTGGCGCACGAGGAGCTGACCCAATCGCGCCTGCGCGAGTGGTGCGAGCGGCATTTCCTCAGCTTCCTGCGCATGCGCGAGTGGCGCGAGCTGCACCGGCAACTGCTGCTCATGTGCGACGAAGAGGAAAGCCGGGGTCAGGGCAGCGTTTCCACGCTGCAAGCGGAGGCGTCGACCGCTGGATCGAAACGGCACCCTGACCCCGGTTTTCCCTACGCCGCCCTGCACCGGACCCTGATCGCCGGCCTGCCTGGCCAGATCGGCCACAAGCTGGAAAAAGGCCAGTTCGAAGGCCCGCGCGGACGGCGCTATGCGCTGTTTCCGGGCTCGACCCTGGCCAGCAAGCCGCCCAACTGGGTGCTGTCGGCGCTGTTGCTCGACACCCAGAAGGTCTGGGGCCTGATGAACGCGGCGATCGAGCCCGAGTGGGTGATCGACGAGCTGCCGCACCTGCTGGCGCAGCGCCACTTCGATCCGCACTGGTCGCGCGCGCAGGGCCGCGTGCTCGGCTCGGAGCAGATCAGCCTGTTCGGTCTGGTGCTGGCGCCCAAGCGGCCGTTCGACTATGCCCGCCAGTATCCGGCCGAAGCGCGCGAGGTCTTCGTGCGCGAGGGCCTGGTGCCGGGCGAGGTCAACTCCCGTTGCGCGTTCCTGGCGCGCAACCTGCAGACCCTGGAGCGGGCGCAGCAGGAGGAGGCCAAGCTGCGTCGCGCCGGCCTGGTGGCGGACGAGGACTGGCAGGCGCGCTGGTACCTCGATCGCCTCCCGCCCGATGTCTGTGGCGCGGTCACCCTGGAGACCTGGTTCCGGCGGCTGTCGCCCGAACAGCGCGCTGCGCTGGAATGGTCCCTGGCCGACCTGCTGCCGGGCGAGGGCAGCGCCGCCGACCGCTTCCCGAAGTACCTGGCCTTGGGCGAGGCGCGTCTCGCGCTGGCCTACCGCTTCGAGCCGGGCGCGCCGGACGATGGCGTCACCCTGGCGCTGCCCCTGCACCTGCTCAACGCGCTGGATGCCGCGCGCCTGACCTGGCTGGTGCCCGGCCTGGTCGAGGAGAAGGCTGCGGCCCTGATCCGTGCCCTGCCCAAGGCGCTGCGGCGCAACTTCGTGCCGGCGCCGGACTTCGCCCGCGCCTTCGTGCAGGCCTGGCCCGCGCCCTCCGCCGACAGCCTGGAGGGCGAACTGGCGCGCTTCCTGCGCAAGGCCACCGGCGCCGAGGTGCCGGCGACGGACTTCGACGAAGCCGGGCTGGAGCCGCACCTGCGCATCAACCTGCGCCTGCTGGATCGGGACGGTCGGCGCGTGCTGGCCGAATCGCGCGATCTGGCGGACCTGCGCCAGCGTTTCGGCGCCGAGGCCGAATCCGCCTTCGCGGCACGCGCGGCGCGCGGCCTGGCCCGCGGTGGCCTGACCAGCTTTCCGGACCAGCCGATCCCGCCCAGCCTCCCCGGCGAGGCCGGGCTGCCGGCCTATCCGGCCCTGGTGGACGAGGGTGAGAGTGTCGCCCTGCAGGTCTTCGCCGATGCCGGCGCTGCCGCCGTGGCGCACCCGCGCGGGGTCGAGCGCCTGTTGCGACTGGCCCTCGTCGAGCGTATCCGTCAGGCGCGCAAGCAGCTGCCGGTAGCGCCCAAGACCGGACTGCTTTACGCCAGCATCGAA